>NZ_JBSGBN010000118.1:0-30513 GCF_053601275.1 Streptomyces sp. NPDC004752
GGGGGCGCGGGGGGGCTCGGGGCGCCCCCCCCCCCGCCCCCCTGGCTCTACCTGAGGGGTACTCAGGAGTTCGATGCCCGGTGCGGGCGCTCCGCCTGACTACGCGTCGATCTGCGCGGTCACCAGGTCGGAGAAGGTGGTCAGCCGGGTGTAGACACCCGGGTAACCGGCGCGGGCGCAGCCCTCGCCCCAGGAAGTGATCCCTGCCAGGACGCCCCCGATGAGCAGGGGACCGCCGCTGTCGCCCTGGCAGGTGTCCACGCCGCCGGAGGGGTATCCGGCGCAGACCATGTCGGTCTGGACGAAGTCCGAACCGTACGAGGTCTGGCAACTGGAGTCGGCCATGACCGGCACGGTCGCGGTCCGCAGTTGGCTGGAGGAGCCGCCGCTCTCCGAGGTGGTGCCCCAGCCGAGGACGCGGGCCGTGGTACCGGTGGCGTACACATCCGTCTGGGCGGAGGAGACGTACGACGCCGTGGTGTACGGCATGGACGTCGACAGGGTCAGCACGGCCACGTCGTCGCCCTTGTTGGCGTCGGTGTAGTCCGGGTTGATCCAGATCTTGCTGACCTCGCTGACCGTGCCGTCGGTGCCGTTGAGGTAGGTCCGGCCGCCCACCACGCGCACACTGTCGGTGGTCTCGCCGACCATACAGTGCGCCGCGGTGACCACCTTGGTGGCGGACACCAGGGTGCCGCCGCAGAACTGGTTCTGCGAGGCGTCCGTGATCTGCATCATGAACGGGTACTCGGTCGTCGTGGTCGTCGTCCCGCCGACGATGGGCTGCGGCGCCGCGAGTGCCGTGGGGGCGGCGAGCAGCGCGGTCGCGGCGGCGGCCGCGGTGGCCACGAAGACGGCGGCGGTCTTTCTGGCGCGGTTGAGCCCGAACATGAGTCTCCTCAGTGGGGGTTGCCGGTGGGGGCGCGCGGGGTGGGGGGCATGAGGGCCGCGGAAGAGACCCTCATGTGCCCGAGCGAGCGGCACGCCCTTACGCTAGGACCCGGACCCACGACTCCCAATGAGGGAACCCCCTAGGGGAAACAGGGCAGGGAAAACCCTCGGTCCGGCTCAGTTAACCGGCGGCGCACTCACTTTGTGCGGCGGCCCGCCGCCAGTCGGACGATATCCACCCGCGATCGGATCCCGAGTTTGCGGTACACCCGGGTGAGGGTCGCCTCGACCGTCTTGACGCTGATGAACAGGCGTGCGGCGATCTCCCGGTTGGTCGCGCCCTCCATGACGAGACCGGCCACCTGACGTTCCGTCGGGGCCAGCCCGTCGAGCCCGTCGAGCGCGGCCGGGGCGGCGGGCGGCTGCGGATCGGGCGCGGTCAGGGCCTCGTCCACCCGGCGCAGCCAGGGCAGCGCACGGCACCGGCGGAAGAGCCGGGTGGCCTCGTCGTACGACGGCGCCCGTCCGCGGGCCGTGTCCGGGGCACCCGGGCCCGGCCGCCGGGCGCGCAGCGCGGCCAGCGCGAAGGCGGCCCGCGCCTCCTCCAGACCGTAGCCCAGCTTGGCGAGCCGGTCCTGAGCGGACGTCAGCTGGGAGACGGCGGCCTCCCGGTCGCCGCGGGCGGCGCGCACCAGGGCCTCGGCCCGGTCCAGGACGGCCAGGACGCTTTCCCGGCCGAGCCGCAGCGCATGCTCCCGGGTGACGCCGATGACGTCCTGCGCCTCGTCCGGTTCGCCGATCCGGACGAGCGCCTCGGCGAGGTCGCCGTGCCAGCGGCCGCGCGCCGGGTCGGTGATGCCGAGCCCTTCCTCCAGTTCGCGTACCTGGCGCAGCGAGCGGACCGTGCCCGCCGGGTCCCCGGCCACCAACTGGGCGTACCCGAGGGCGCCCAGGGCCCGGGACAGATACATCTGGTCGCCGTCGCCACGGGCGTGCTCCACCGCCTCCCGGGCGAGCGCGAGCGCCCGGTCCACGTCCCCGCCGGACGCCTCGGCGAGCGAGGTGAGCATCGCGGAGGCGGTCTCGCCGATCCCGGAGTCCCGGGCCAGTCGGAGACCCTCGCGGGCCATGTCGAGGGCCCGGCCGCAGTGCCCGGAGCGCAGTTCGGTCTCGGCGAGTCCGCGCAGGAAGTGCACCTCGCTCTCCACCGATCCGCGCCGCCGGACCTCGCGCAGCAGCGCGGTGACGGTCGTCCGCGCCTCGGCCAGCCGGTCGCTCATGACCAGCCAGCGGAACCGGGCGCTGCCCGCGCCGTTGTGGTGGCAGGCCACCGCGGGGTCCTGGGGCTCCTTCAGGGCGCGTTTGATGGTGGCGGGCGCGTTCGAGTGGCCCATCAGGGTCTCGACCTGGGCCTGGAGGGCAAGGGCGAGGAGTTCGGTGCGCCGGTCGCCGCCGCGGGCGGCCAGCTCCGCCGCGTGCGCGGCCGCCTCCCGGGCCTCGGTGAAGTCGCCCTCCACGATCAGTCCGCGCCAGGCCAGTTGGTAGTGGACCAGGGCGAGCAGCCGCGGGTCGTCCCCGGCGTCGGCGAGGGCCTGCGGGAAGACCGAGTCGACCTCGGTCATGGTGTGGCCGGCCGTGTCGATCACGATGATCCAGGCCCGTACCCGGTCGGCGGGCACGGTGGTCCGGGCCAGCACCTCGTGGGCGATGTCCCGGGCGAGGTCGACCTCGCCCGCGGTGATCGCGTCCTCGGCGGCCTGCAGTCGGCGTTCCTCCGGTCCCGGCACGGGGTCGGCGGGGGTGTGCCGGGCGGCGAGCAGGCCGAGTTGCGCCGCCACGGAGGGAGCGCCGCGGTCCCGGGCCTGCGCGGCGGCCTCGGCGAGCCGGTCGGCGACCTCCGGGTCGGTGCCGGTGGTGGCCAGGGCGAGGTGGCGGGCCCGCTCGATCGGGTCGCCGGCCGCGGTGGACAGCGCGGCGTGCGCGGCCCGCCGGTCGGGCGCGGGCGCCTCCGCGTACAGCGCGGCCGAGATGAGCGGGTGCGCGAACCGGATGGCGGGCCCGGAGAGACCGTCGAAGTCGGTGGCCAGCAGGCCGAGTTCGGCGGCCTGGGCGCATTCCGCCTCGACGTTGTCGCGGCCGGCCGCGAGCAGCAGGGCGGGCGTGGGGCGGGCGCCGGCGCTCGCCACCAGCAGGGTGCGGCGGGCCTCGACCGACAGCATGTCGAGGCGGTTGAGCACCAGGGCGCGCAGCGAGGTGGGCACCGGCAGCGGTTCGCCGGGCCGCGGCGGGGTGGGGCTCTCGGCCAGGGCGCGGCCCAGTTCCAGGGCGAACAGCGGGTTGCCGCCGCTGGTGCGGTGTATCTCGCGGACCGTGGAGCGGGACAGGTGGTGGCCGCGGTGGTCGAGCAGCGTGGTCACCTGGGTGCGGGAGAGCGGGCCGAGGCGTACGGCGACGGTGTCCGGCGCAGACGCGCGTAGATAGCCGTCGTACTCCTGCCCGTCGGTGCGCAGTGCGCACAGCAGTTGCACCGGGGTGCCGCCGAGTCGGCGGGCGGCGAAGCCGAGCAGTTCGGCGCTGGCCGGATCGAGCCACTGCAGGTCGTCGGCGACGATCAGGACGCTGCCCTCGGCGGCGAGGGCGCGCAGCGCGGACAGCACCGCGAGGCGCAGGGCCAGGCCGTCGCGCTGGAGGGTGGACTCGCCGCGGCCGGTGAGCGCCGACTCCAGAGCGGTGCGCTGAGCCGCGGGGAGCCGTCCGGAGATTTGGTCGAGGACCAGTCCGAACAGGTCGGCGAGCGCGAGGAAGGGCAGATGGGATTCGGACTCGGTGGCGGAGCAGCGCAACACGGTGCGGGCGGTGGTCGCGTATTCGGCCGCCAAGGCCCGCAGGACGGTCGATTTCCCTATTCCGGCGGGGCCGTGCAGCAGGACGCTGCCGCCCGAGGAGAGCTGGTCGCGGGCTACGGCGAGCGGTTCGTCCCGGCCGAAGACCGGGTCGGGGCGGCATCTCGCAGGCTCCTGGAAGTCCCGTCGCACGGTCGCCGCTCCCCTCGTGAGTCGTGTCCGGGCCAAATTCTAGGCAATGATCATTGGAATTCGGACGGAAGGAGTGGTGAGGGGGATAACAGCCCCTACGCGCAGGGAAACGCAGAGCCCCGTCCGCGTGGCCGGACGGAGGCGGACGGACTCCGGGTTGGGCCTGTCGTCACATTCCCGTCGTCGCCCGAAGGGCGGCCCTGCGGCGTCGTGGGGGTCCCCCCCCTGATCGAGCGGAGCCGAGAGCTTGGGGGAGCGTGCTCTCGGCGTGCCGGGTGGAAGTCCTCGTACTGGACGTACTTGGGCTTTCGCCTGGTGCGGCGAGTGGGGGTGCCCCCTGCTCGAAGAGCTCGGGGGAGCGTGCATGGGGGCACCTCCCAGCGGTAGCTGGGGGAGGGAATGTGCCGACAGGCCCTACGGCAGCAGCCCGGCTCGGCGGGTCGTGGCCACCGCCTCGCCGCACGTGTGGGCGCCCAACTTGCGCTTCGCCGAGCGGAGATGTGCGTCTCTGACTGGCTCAGAGTCCGTCGTCGTGTTGGTCGCGCCCGCGGCCACCCGGGCGAGGACGTCCAGCTCGCTGATGCGTGCCCTCGGCCGGCCGGCCTCCTCCAGCCCGCCGAAGGCGACCGGCAGCCCCGTGGCGTGCCGCAGCCGGGCCAGGGCACCGCTGATCTTCACCGCCCCCGCGACGTCTGCTGCCACCTGTTCGCCCCTTCATCGCGGCTCTCGTGCGATCCACACCCCGGTTCGGGGGTAGTGAGACCTGCATCACGGAGTGCACGATGCCAGAGCCGCCGGGCAATGGTCCGGCACCGAGGGGAGTGAGCCGGAGGGTCGGTCGGGCCGGTGCCGGACACCGGCGCGATGTTCCCCACAGGGGAGCAACCGCAGAAACCCGAGAAAAAACAGCACTGCTTGTTCGAAGGCGGATCGTGGCGTGTTCGTGACGGCACGCTTCATTGAGAGGAGTGGACCAGAGCGATGCGGGTTCCGATGACGATTTCGGACTTCCTGGACCGGGCGGAGCTGGGCTTCGCCGCCAGTCCCGGTGTGATCGACGAGCCGAACCAGCCCGCGGCGCCGGTGCCGGTCTCGACGTACGGGCGGCTGGGCGAGCGCGTCCGGGCCTGGCAGGCGGGGCTGGACGCGCTGGGTGTGGGGGAGGGCGAGCGGGTGGCGGTGGTCAGCCACAACTCGGCCCGTCTCCTGGAGCTGTTGTTCGCGGTGCCGATGAGCGGGCGGATCTGTGTACCGGTCAATTTCCGCCTGAAGGCGGAGGAGATCGAGTACGTGGTGCGGCAGAGCGGTGCCTCGGTGCTGCTGGCCGATCCCGAGGTCCAGGACACGGTGGCGGACATCAGGACGGGCCACCGGTTCGTGCTGGGGGAGCAGACGGAGAACGAGCTGATGCGGTTCGGCGTGCAGCCGCGCCCTTGGTCGGACCCGGACGAGGATGCCACCGCGACGATCAACTACACCTCCGGAACGACCGCACGCCCCAAGGGCGTTCAGCTCACGCACCGCAACATCTGGGTGAACGGGCTGACCTTCGGGCTGCACACCCGGGCGTGGGAACGGGACGTGTATATGCACACGCTGCCGATGTTCCACTGCAACGGCTGGGGCATGCCGTACGTGATGGCCGGGCTCGGCGTGCAGCAGGTGGTGCTGCGGAAGGTGGACGGGGCGGAGATCCTGCGGCGGGTGGATGAGCACGGGGTGACGTTGATGTGCGGTGCGCCGACGGTGTGGAACGCGGTGCTGGACGCGGCGGCGGGCTGGGCGGGGGAGGTCCCGGGGCGGGACCGGGTGCGGATCGTGTGTGCGGGGGCGCCGCCGCCCAGCCGGATGATCCAGCGGGTGGAGGAGGAGCTGGGGTGGGAGTTCACACAGATCTACGGACTGACGGAGACCTCGCCGGTGCTGACGTTCAACCGGACGCGGCCACAGGACGATGGGCTGCCGGCGCGGGAGCGGGCGCGGAAGCTGTCACGGGCCGGGCTGCCGGCGCTGGGGGTGAAACTTCAAGTCGCGGATTCGGGCGAGGTGCTGGCGCGGTCGAACGTGGTCCTGGACGGCTACTGGGAGAAGCCGGAGGAGACGGCGGCGGTGCTGGAGGGCGGCTGGTTCCACACCGGGGACGGCGGGTCGATCGACGAGGCGGACGGGCATCTGACGATCTCCGACCGGAGGAAGGACGTGATCATCACCGGGGGTGAGAACGTCTCCTCCATCGAGGTGGAGGACACGATCTTCAGCCATCCGGCGGTGGCGGAGGTGGCGGTCATCGGGGTGCCGGATGCGAAGTGGGGCGAGACGATCAAGGCGTTGGTGGTACCGGCCGAGGGCGCCGAAGTGTCCGAGACGGAGATCATCGCGTACTGCAAGCAGCGCATGGCCGGGTACAAGGCCCCCACCTCGGTCGAGTTCCGGGACGCGATCCCGCGGACGGCGACGGGAAAGATCCAGAAGTTCAAGTTGCGGGAGCCGTACTGGACGAACCGCGACCGGGGCGTCAACTGAGAGGGCCAGGCAGCAGGAGCACGGCCCGGCACCAGGGGTGTCAGCACCAGGTGGGCGGCGGACGCCACCGCAGCGCGGCACTCCTCGGTATCCCTACGGCTGGCTCCGCGTGGGCGTCGAGTCCCGGAGGGCCTCGGCGATGATCTGTACGAGGTGGCGGCTGTCGAGGTCGGCGAGGTCGCGTACTTGGGTGCGGCAGGAGAACCCGTCGGCAAGGATCCGCCGGTCGGGGTCGGCGGATGCCTTGGCGAGGATGCCGTCCTGTGCGATCTTCTCCGAGACTTCGTAGTGGCCCTTTTCCATGCCGAAGTTCCCGGCGAGACCACAACAGCCTGCGGAGATCTCGATGTCACAGTCCATGGCCTTCAGGAGCGCCCGGTCCGCGTCGTAGCCCATGACCGAGTAATGGTGGCAGTGCGGCTGGACGAGGAGCTTCTCGGCTGCTCGCGGCGGGGTCCAGTCGATGGAGGTGATGAACTCGGCGATGGTCTTGACCGAGTGGGAGAGCTCGGTGGCGCGGGGGTCGTCGGGGAGGAGTTCCACGAGGTCCGAGCGGAGCGTCGCGATGCAGCTGGGCTCGATGCCGACGACCGTCCGTCCGTTCCTGACGTGCGGGATGAGGACGTCGAGGGTCTTGCGGAGCTTGGCTTTGGCGGCGGTGAGCTGGCCGGTGGAGATCAGGGTCAGCCCGCAGCAGGCCCCGGGGCCGGCGATCTCGACATCGCAGTCGGCGGCCTGGAGGACGTCGAGGGCGTCCTGGGGGATGTCCGGGTTGATGGCGTCCGAGAAGGAGTCGACCCAGAGCAGGACCTTGGGTCCGCCTGTCTGCTGTGCGGCGGCCCTACGCTGCTTGCGCCGGCGGAACGGTGTCCCGGGCAGTGTCGGCAGCGAGCGGCGCGGGTCGGCTCCCATCATCGTCGTCATGGCTCTGCGCAGCAGTGGGATACGGCCGGCGAGGTTGATGAGCGGGGCCAGCGGGGCGGCGAGCCTGAGCCACTGGGGAAGCCGGCCGAGGGTGTAGTGGCTGAGCGGGCGCAGGCGTCCCTTGTACGTCTGGTGGAGGGTCTCGGACTTGAACGTGGCCATGTCGATGCCGGTGGGGCAGTCGTTCGCGCATGCCTTGCAGCTCAGGCACAGGTCGAGCGCGTCGTGGACCTCGGGGGAGCGCCAACTGCGGTTGACGACTTCGCCGTTGAGCATCTCCTGGAGGATTCGCGCGCGGCCTCGGGTGGAGTCCTTCTCGTCGCGGGTGGCGGTGTAGGAGGGGCACATGAATCCGCCCTGGTCGCGCAGGTCGGCCCGGCACTTGCCGACCCCGACGCAGCGGTGGACGGCGTCGGTGATGTTCCCGCCGTCGTGGGCGAAGGCGAAGCCGTCGGTGGCGTGCCGGCGGCTGGCTTGGGGGCGGCGGAGGTCGGCGTCCAGCGGTGCCGGGCGGACGACGACCCCGGGGTTCATGAGGTCTGCCGGGTCCAGGAGGGCTTTGAAGGTCTCCATCGCGCGCAGGGCTTCGGGGCTGTACATGGTGGGCAGCAGTTCGGAGCGGGCGCGGCCGTCTCCGTGTTCGCCGGAGAGGGAGCCGCCATGGTGGGCGGCGAGGGCTGCGGCGCGTTCGAGGAATCTGCGCATCGGGGTGCCGTCGGTGTCGAGGGGGAAGTCGATACGGACGTGGACGCAGCCGTCGCCGAAGTGGCCGTAGGCGAGGCCGGAGACTTTCTCGTCGGCCATGAGGGCTTCGAGACCGCGCAGGTAGGCACCGAGGTGTTCCGGGGGGACGGCGGAGTCCTCCCAGCCGGGCCAGGCCTGTTTGCCGTCGGCGGTGCGTCCGGCCAGGCCGGCGCCGTCGGCGCGGATCTGCCAGAGCCGGGTCGCCTCGGGGCCTGCGGGCAGGACGACGGTGTCGGGTGAGGCGGAGGCGGCGACGAGTTCGCGTGCGGCCTCGACTGCCTCGTCGGAGGTGGCGCCGGCGACTTCGGCGATCAGCCAGCCGCCGCCGGAGGGCAGGGCGGGGACGCTGTCGCTGCCATGGGCCCGGCGGACGACGTCGACGAGCTGGGCGTCCAGGCCCTCCAGCGCGAGGGGGCGGAAGGGGAGCAGGTTGGGGACGTCGTCCGCGGCGGTGGGCATGTCGCGGTAGCCGAGGACGGCCAGGGCCGGTGCGGGGGATCGGGGGACGAGTTTGACGGTGGCTTCGAGGAGGATGCCGCAGCTGCCTTCGGTGCCGGTCAGGGCGGCGGCGAGATTGTGTCCGTTCTCGGGCAGCAGGTGTTCCAGGGAGTAGCCGGATATCTGGCGTCCGAAGCGTCCGAACTCGGTGCGCAGTACGGCCAGGTTCTGGGAGACGAAGGTGTCCAGGCCGGGCACCGCGGTGAGGGCGTCGGTCCCCGAGCCGGCCGTGATGACGTCGCCGTCGCCGGTCAGCCACGTCATGGACACCACGTTGTCGGCCGTGCGCCCGTAGGAGAGGCCGTGCGGACCGCAGGCGTTGTTGCCGATCATCCCGCCGATCGTGCAGCGCGTGGCGGTGGAGGGATCGGGGCCGAAGCGCAGCCCGGAGGGCAGGGCGGCGTTCTGGAGTGTGCTCAGGACGGCCCCGGGTTCGACCACCGCCGTGGCGGAATCGGAATCGATCGACAGGACGCGGTTCATATGGCGGGAGAAGTCGATCACGAGGCCGGGGCCCACGGCGTTGCCGGCGCAGGAGGTGCCTCCTCCCCTGACGGTGACGGGAACCGCATGGGCGCGGGCGATACCGACAGCCGTGATCACATCGGTCTTCGACCTGGGCGTGAACACGGCCTGGGGGACGATCCGGTAGTTCGAGGCGTCCGTCGAGTAGAGCGCCCTGGTCACGGATGAGCCGTCGGCGAGGTCGCCGAGGCGTCCGCGCAGGGCGTCGAGGAACGCCTCCGCCTTCGGATGGGCTGCCATGGTCGCGTCCATTCGTGCTGCTCCTGAGAGGGGGGCCATCGGGTGTGCCGGGGTCGGCTTGGGTCTCTGTTCGATGGCTGTTACGAGATGGCTGTTACGAGAGGACAAGCCGCTTGGGGATGTCGCCGGCGGCGTCCCGAAGTCGGCCGGGGTCCAGTCCCTCGGCGGCGAGCGCGGCGATGAGCTGTTCGAGGGCCGCGGGAGGTTGTGGGCTGTCGGGCTGTCCCGCGTCCGAGGCGAGGACCAGACGTGACCCCGCTGCCCGGGCGACGGCGGCCAGTCGGGCGGCGGTCATCCCGGGCTGGTGGAGGAGCTGGTAGGCGGTGATCTCGACGTGGGCGCCGCGCTCGGCGAGCTCCGCGATCTCGTCCACTGCCATGCCGGGGACGGTGTAGGAGGGGTGGGTGAGCAGGAACCTGCCGATGCCCCGGGCCTCGGCCTGGTCCAGCAGCCACCGGCACTCCGCGCCGCTGACATGTCCCGTGCACAGCACGGCGTCGTGTTCGGCGATCAGGTCGAGAACGAAGGCGATGTCCTTGGCGGCCGGGTCGTCCGGGGACAGGACCGGCGGGACGGCCAGCACGGCTCGGTCCAGACGCCCGTCCAGGTCTCCCAGCCGTGGCAGCCGGGCGCTCTCCTGGGTGTGGGAGTCCGCCGTGGGGAACCACACGATGCGCCCGCCCGTGGACAGGGCCGAGAAGACGGCCGCCGGGTTGATCCCGCCGACGGCACGGTTGAGGGCGATTCCGCCCACGACCTCCAGCCCGGAGGAACGGCTCAGGGCGCTGGCCCGGCCCACGGTGGATTCATGGTGGGCCTTCAGGACGAAACCGCTGTACCCGGCCGCGGCGTAACCGGCCCCGATCTGGTCGTCGTATCCGATCCGGTCGAGGACGTCGGGGGCGGCATGGACATGTACGTCAAACACGGAGCTGCTCCCCTTTGGGGCCATGGCCGGTTCCGAAGGCCCCGGCAAGGAACTCGGTCCGGCCTTCCGCGAGCACGGGGACGTCCGCGCGCAGCCGGCGCAGGGCTGTCAGGTCGACGTCGGCGAAGGCGGCACCCGGCTCGTCCCCGAGGTGGGCGAGGACGCCACCGTCCGGGCCCAGCACGCGGGAGCCGCCCCAGAAGCGGGCCCCGCCGTCCGTACCGCAGCGGTTGACGAAGACGACGTAGCACTGCAGGAGCACCGCGGCGTGTTCCAGGATCACCTCCCACGTGCGGCGGATCCGCACCGGGTCGGGGCCTTCGATGCTGGCCACGGGCACGATCAGGACTTCGGCACCGCGTTGCGCGGCAAGCCAGGGGATCACGGGATGCCACATGTCGTTGCAGATGGCCGTGGCGATCCTGGCCGCGTGGAAGTCCGCGGTCTTGAGTTCCGTACCGGGCCGGAACGACAGGTGTTCGTTCCAGGGCGCGTAGGAAACGGGCTGGAGCTTGCGCTGGAGGTACCGGGTCCCGGTCACCGGATCCGCCAGCAGGTAGCTGTTCCAGGGCAGCCCGGAGGCGCTCTTCTCGGCGAAGCCCACTCCGACACCCGCGGACACCAGGGCGGCGAGCCGGGGATCGTCGCCGGTGAAGAGGTCCGACCGCGGGTGCGGAGTGAATCCGTAGCCGTTGACCGAGAGTTCCGGGGTGAGGGCGAGGTCGACCGGGCCGAGGGTGTTGTGCAGTTCGGCGATCCGGGCGAGGTTCTCCTCGACCGCGCCGAAGACCGGATCGGTCTGGAGGAGCCCCACACGAAGCGTGGCCGGCTCCTCCGGGCTTGCTGTCACTTCAGCTTGTTCGCGCTGAGCCACTGGCTCGCGACCTCCTCGGGCCTCTTGCCGTCCACGTCGATCTCCGCGTTGAGCTTCTGCAGTTCGGCGGTGGTCAGCAGCTTGCTCACCGGATCCATCACCGTCTCGATCTTCGGGTACTTCTTCAGGACGGCGCCTCGGACGTTCAGGGACAGGTTGTAGGGCGGGAAGAACTTCTTGTCGTCCTTCAGGACCGTCAGCCCGAGGGCGGAGATCCGGCCGTCGGTGGCGAAGACTTCACCGAAGTTGCACGGGTTGCCCTTGGCGACAGCGTTGTAGATCGGGCCCTCGGCCAGCTCCGCCACATCACCCTTGGGGAGGCTGAAGCCGTACGCCTTCTGCAGCCCGGGCCAGCCGTCGTCACGACCGAAGAACTCCGAGGCACCGCAGAAGCCGGCGCTGCCCGCGTTCTTCGCGGCGAGCCCGGCGTAGTCGGAGAGCGTGGAGACACCCAGCTTCTTCGCCGTCTCCGTCTTCACCGCGACGGCATACGTGTTGTTCGCCGCGGCCGGCGGGAGCCACACCACGTCGTTCTTGGCCTTGTCCAGGGAGCTGACCTTCTCGTACATGGCCTGCGGGTCGTTGAGGGTTCCCTGCTGCTGCAGGGCCAGCCAGCCGCTCCCCGTGTACTCCCAGTACATGTCCACGTCGCCGCTGGTCAGCGCCGCGCGGACGGCGTTGGTCCCGCTCATGCCGCAGGTGCGCTTGACCTTCGCTCCCTGTGACTCCAGCCGCTCGGCGGTGATCTCGCACAGCAACAGCTGCTCGGTGAAGTTCTTGGACGCGACGTTCACGCCGACCCCCTTGAGGGGGCCGCTCTTCGCGGTGCCGCCGCCTTCGCCGGCGCCGCTGCTGCCGAGAGCACAGCCGCTGGTGAGCGCAAGGCTGAGCAGACTTGCCGCAGCCACCATGTTTCTGCGCATGCCGAAGTCCTTTCGTGGTGCCTGATGGTGAGTGATGGTGCGTGATGGTGTTCGGTGGACCAGAACGAGAACGACGGGGCGGCGGTCTCAGATGCCGCGCGGGCGCAGGACCCGCTCGGCCAGGCCGGCCAGCCAGTCGACGGTCAGGGCCAGGGCCATCGTGAGGGCGCTGCCGACGACGAGGACGGGCGTCCGGTCGAGGGCGATGCCGGAGGAGATGACCGAGCCGAGGCCGCCGGCGTTGGTGAACGCGGCGAGGGTGGCCACGCCGACGTTGAGGATCAGTGCCACCCGGATGCCGGCCAGCATCACCGGGACCGCCAGGGGCAGCTCGATGGTGAACAGCACCTCCCGGCCGCTCATCCCCATGCCGCGGCCCGCGTCGATCAGTGCGGGGTCGACCTGGCGGATCCCGACCATGGTGTTGCGCAGCACGGGAAGCAGCGCGTACAGCACCAGCGCCACCACGGCCATCCAGAAGCCGACGCCGAAGACCAGGGCCAGCACGACCAGCATGCCGATGGACGGCACCGCCTGGCTGGCGTTGGCCGCCGCGAGCACGATCACGCCCGCCCTGCTGATGCCGGGCCTGGTCAGCAGCACGCCCAGGGGAACACCGATGACGATGGTCAGCAGCGTCGAGGCGATCACGAGCTCGATGTGTTCCCACAGGGCGGTCAGGACGACATCGGGGGCCAGACTGCGGGTCTCGATGGAGTCCAGCTGGAGGGAGCCGACGTAGGCCCAGAGTGCTCCCAGCAGGACGAGGACGACCAGCGGCAGCACCCAGGTCCGGGAACGGCGGGTCTCGGATCCCGTGATGGCCTCGACGGCCCCGGCACTCATGAGAGGACCTCCGCCGGCCGGGCGGCCGCGGTGAGCAGGGTCTGCAGGTCGAGGTAGCGGTCGGCCTCCCCGGGAACGCTGACCTGTATGCCTTCCGCCCGGGAGGCCAGCACCAGTTCGAGCGCCCGATGCACGGTTTCGCCGACGTCGATCGTTATGGCGTTCGCCGTGCCGGGTGTGTCGGCGGGGGCGCCGGCGAGGACGTCCGAGACCTTCAGGAGCGACAGCCGTCGCACCGGGGCGCCGGATCCGACGAAGTCGCGTACGAAGTCGTCGGCCGGGTTGGTGAGGATCTCCAGGGGGGTGTCGAACTGGGCGAGGCGGGAGCCGGGGCCGAAGATGGCGATGCGGTCGCCGAGGCGCAGTGCCTCGTCGATGTCGTGCGTGACCATCACGATCGTCTTGCGGATCCGTTCCTGCAGCCGAAGGAACTCCATCTGGAGTTTCTCCCGCGCGATGGGGTCCACGGCGCCGAAGGGCTCGTCCATCAGCATCACCGGCGGATCCGCGGCCAGCGCGCGGGCCACGCCGACCCGCTGCTGCTGGCCACCGGACAGCTGCCGGGGGTAGCGGTCGGCGTAGCCGGTCGCATCGAGCCCGACCATCTCCAGCAGGTCCCTCGCCCGCTGGCGGCGCTCGGACTTCTTCACCCCGAGCATCTTGGGCACGAGAGCGATGTTGTCCGCGATCGTCAGATGGGGCAGCAGGCCGATCTGCTGGATGACGTAGCCGATGCCGCGTCGAAGTTCGTCCACGTCGGCATGGGTGACGTCCTTGCCGTCGATGAAGATCCGCCCGTGGGTCGGCTCGACGAGCCGGTTGATCATCCGCAGGGTGGTGGTCTTGCCGCAGCCAGAGGGGCCGACCAGGACGACGAACTCTCCCCGCTTGATCTCCATGGACAGCTCGGAGACGGCCGCCTTGTCCTGGCTGGGGTATCGCTTGGAGACCTCGTCCAGAAAGATCATGGCGTCGGGGCTGGGGGTGGGACGGTCAGACATTCACGCCTCGCAGAGCAGTGATCTTGCCAATCACGATGAACAGCAGGTCGAGGACCAGAGCGACGACCACCACTCCGATCACTCCGGAGAGGGCTTCCTCCAGCGCGTTCGCTCCCCCGATGCGTTCCAGCCCCCGGAAGATCAACTGCCCCAGGCCGGGGCCACGTACGACGGCTCCGATGGCCGCGGTCGCGACCAGCATGATCGTCGCCGTCCGGATCCCGTTGAGGATCACCGGCCAGGCCAGCGGCAGAACGACGGTACGCATCCGCTGTGACGGGCCCATACCGAGGCCGCGCGCCGCCTCGATGGCGGCCGGGTCGACCCCTTCTATGCCGGTCACCGTGTTGCGCAGGATCGGGAAGACCCCGTACACGGCCAGAGCGGCGATCGTCGGGGCCACCCCGAGTCCCAGGATGGGGATCATGAGGGCGAACAGGGCGAACGAGGGGATGGTCAGCAGGGACCCCGTCAGGGACAGCAGAGCCTGACGCAGCCCGGGGGCGGACTGGGTGAGCAGGGCCAGGCCGATCCCGACGACCGCTGATATCGCGACGCTGATCAGGACGAGTTCGATGTGCTGCTCGGTCAGGAACACCAGGTAGCTCGCGTTGTCGGCCATGTAGGAGACGAGGCTCATGGGGTGGCCGACCCTCCGCACGCACGGCCGACGAGAGCGTGCAGGACCCGCTGCCGGGGGTCGGCGAGGCCGGACTGGGGACGGGGATGAGCGAGATGTCGCATGGTGGTCTCCGGTTCTCCGGGGCTCGGAATGGTTGTCGGTACGCTTCGGCGGCTGTCAGAAGTCGCTCGGATCGGCGCCGGAGCGCACGTCGGAGCAGAAGGAAGCCTGCAAGGCCCGCACCGTCGACAGCAGGTGCCCGCCGAATGCCTGGATGTGCGGCTCGATCCTGAATGCGGGACCGGAAATGTTCACCGCGGCCTTGATCCGGCCGGTGAAGTCCCTCACCGGTGCCCCGATGCCCAGCAGCTCCGGGTCGAAGATCCGGTTCGCGACCGTGTAGCCCCGTCGGCGGGACTCCCGCACCTGGGCGAGGAACTCACGTGCCTCGCGGTCGGAGACATTGTTCACGCTGCGTCGGACCATGTCGAGGATGTGTTCGTCCTCGTAGTCCATCAGCAGCGCCATACCACTGGAACTGCGGTGCACCGGGATGGTGCGGCCCACCCAGTTCACCGCCTCGATCGACCGACGGGAGCCCTCCGACAGGACGGTGAGCACCTCGCCGTCGCTGAGAACGCTCAGATAGGTGCGCTCCCGGACGGTTTCGGTCAGCCTGAGCAGCAGCGGGGCCGCCATCTTGGTCAGCCGCTGGTCGCCCGCCCGGACCGCCAGTGCGAACAGCCGCCAGCTCAGTTCGTACCGCCCCGAATCACGCCGGGCGACCATGCCGGTTTCCAGCAGGCTCTTGAGCTGCCGGGACACGACGGACTTCTCGCGCCCGAGCACCCTGGCGACATCGGCCACACTCAGCCCGTCCGGGAAGGCGATGGGATCCGCCGACGCGAGCGCGTCCAGGATCGCCATCACTCGCGAAGCGCCGCTCCGCGCTGCCGGAGTCTGTTTCTGCTCAAGAGCCATACCGAGTCCTTGGTAGCGGTATGAATAGCTAGAGGGTGGGCGATGTCGCACGCAACACTGCGTTGCATTTTCTGCACCACCTGCCGGCTGTCAGGCCGAGACGCTGTCGGCTGTCAGGCCGAGACGCTCCGGACGGGAGCGGCGGAGACGCTGAAAGCCTGGTCGAAGAACTCCCGCAGACGGTCACACAGCAGCACGAACGTCGGGTGGTCGACGAACATGAAGTCGTTGTGCCGCCCGTCGATCGTGTAGAGGGTCTTGGGCGAACGGGCGGCCGCGTACAGGGACTCGGCCTCGGCATACGGGTGCAGCGAATTCTGCTCGCCATGGGCGATGAACAGAGGCGTCGGCGCCAGGTTCGCCACCACGCTCTCCACCTTCAGGTCCAGGATGGACTCCGTGAACTGCAGCCGGGTCGGGTGCCCGAACCCGTAGACCTGCGACAGCTCCTTCTCGACGTAGTCACCGGTCGCCGGGTCGAGCGGGTAGTGGGCGAAGGTGTCCGCGAGCCTGGACTCGCCCTGGAGGACTCGCTGCACGCGGTCCTCCGCCACCTCGTCGACGATCTTGAGGAACTCGTCGTAGGTGTGGATGGACTTCAGCCAGCGCGCCCCGTCGTAGAAACCGTTGAGGGCGGCGACGCCCGCGACGTCGCCGGCCTTCTCCGCGGCCAGGACGACGTTCGCGGCACCCATGCCCCAGCCGATCAGGCCGACGCGCCGGGGGTCCACGTCATCCTGTGAGCGGATGAACGTCACCGCGTTGCGCACGTCCTGAGCCTGCTCCTCGATCAGGACCCGCCCCTTCTCGCCCTCGCTGTCCGCCATGCCCCGGTAGTCGAAGCCCAGGCAGATGAACCCGTGCTCGGTCATCCGCTGGGCGAACATCTTCGGGTAGAACTCGTTGAACCCCTGGTAGCCGGAGTTGATGACCAGCGCCGGATGCTGTCCGCCCTCCGGCACGTGGTCGGGGTGGTAGACGGTGGCCTTGAGACGGCTGCCCTCGCTGTAGAACGCGGTTTCCTTCTGGATCACGATGAGTCCTTGTGTTGGTCCGACGGGCCGGCCAAGCCCCCGCTCGTTCCGGGGTCGACGCCTTCACCGTTTCTGCCGGTGGGGATTCCTGCGCAAATGTCGGCAGTATGTTGTAGCTCTCAGGCGGCCACTTTCAGGCCATGATGTGGTGAACGCAACAGGGCAGTGCATATTTTGCAACGCCAGGGTGGCCATCGGCTGTCGTGCCGAGCCTTGAGGACGTCGTTTCAGCTGGTCGTGTGCCACGAAGGCTGAAGGAGGCGTCGAGGCAGGCGCGTCTACCACAGGCCCGCGGAACTGTTCGCCGCGTTCGACGCCCCCGGCCTGATCGCGCAGGCCGGGCCGGTCCCGGTGACCCGGCCGGCCGAGCGGTGCGGCCTGCCCGCCCTGGTGGCCCAGAAGGTGAAACTGCTCGGCACGAAGAACGGGGAGGGGACGGCCGCCGACGCGAAGGCGCTGTCGACCGTGGGCGCAATGGCGGCCGGGGCGGACCGCATCGACAACCTGAACCTGCTGCGCCACGGTGGCCTGCCGCCGGCGACCCGCCGCAGCGCCGCCGGAGGCGGCGTCCCGGGCGGGGCGGCCGTCCCCGTGGCGCGACTCGCGGAGCTGTCGGCTGCGGAACGGCTCGCGGCGGTACAGGAGTTGGTACGGGGCCAGGTGGCCGAGGTGCTGGGGTACGGGGCGGCGGAGTCGATCGACGTCGACCGCACCTTCCAGGACTTCGGCTTCGATTCCCTCACCGCGGTCGAACTCCGCAACCGCCTCAACACCCTGACCGGTCTCCCTCTCCCCGCGACCCTGGTCTTCGACCACCGGACGTCGGCGGAACTCGCCGCGCACATCGACGCACAGCTCGGTGAGGCGGCGCCCCACAAGACCTCCGGGGGTGAGGGTCCGGGGATGATCACGGAGCTGTTCCGGCGGGCGGTCGCGGACGGTCGTATCGACGAGGCAGGCGAGATGATCGCGATCGCCTCCCGGCTGCGGCCCAGAGGAACCGTCTCCCATGGACGGCACGGGAGAGGGCACCCGCGGTGTGCGGCAGCCCTCTCCCGTGCGCGGTCCGCTGTCGGGTCAGGCGGTCACCGCCACCGCCTGCACGGCCGGTGCGCGCAGCGTCCGGCGGGTCGTCACCAGACTGGTGGCCAGCGTCGCCACGGCGGCGACCGCCACGATGCCCAGCCAGATCCCCAGCCCCTGGTCCGGCAGCAGCTCGGAGGTGCGCACCGAGCTGAACGGCAGGATGCCGGCGACGGCGGCCGCAGTGCCGAAGACCACTCCGAACACCGTGAGCACCAGGGCCTCCACGCCGACCATGCCCAGCACCTGTCCCGGCGTCGCCCCGGCCAGGCGCTGCTGGCCGAACTCCCGGCGACGGTACGAGGTCGCGGCGTACAGGCTGTTGATCAGCATCAGGCACGAGAAGACCACGATGATGCCGACCACCGTGAGGTTGAGGGTCTCCAGGTTCTTGTCCTCGACGGACCTGGTGAGGTGCGAGGCCGCGATCGTGTCGTTCTCGATGGACTGCATGTACAGCGTCGCGGTCGCTATGCCGGTGAACAGAACCAGCGGCATCAGCATTCCGGACAACTGTGCGGCTCGCTGCCGCATGTTGTGCACAGCCAGATGACCGCTCGCCCCGAACAGCGCGCTCAGTGGCCGCTTCGATCCGCCGAGAACCGCCCGCAGCAACGTCGGCGCGAAGACGGCGAAACCGATGGCGACCAGGATCGCGCCGTACGCCGGGGCCGCCATCAGCGCGGGGTCCGTCGCCTCGAAGGTGAACGTGGCGCACACAGCCGCCGCGCCGAGGGCGAGCGCCGCCGATCCGGCGAACTTCCGTCCCCGGCCGGAGGGTTGGGCATCTCCCGCCGCGGCCTGCGTCGCTCGGCGCACCGCGAGGAAGGCGGCCCCCATCGAGGCCGGCAAGGTGACGCCGAATCCCGCCGCCAGCGCGATGGGCCCGAACACATGGTCCACGTCCTTCGCGACCTGTCCGCTGTCCTGGAAGGCATCGAGCAGGGCCTGTCCGCCGAACATGCCGGGGACGATGGCCAGCAGCACCGCCACCAGGGCGACCACGGCGGCCTCGCCCACGACCATCCACCGGATCTGCGCGGGGGTCGCGCCGGCGCTGCGCAGCAGGGCGATCTCCTCGCCGCGCTGCCGTACGTTGACGGTCAGCGTGGACGCGACGGCGAAGAACACCAGCAGAGTGCCGTAGCCGCCCACCACACCCGCGGTGAGGCCGAGCGACTCGGCGCTGACGTCGTCGACACCCGGCGCGCCCGCGGTGTCGTGCATCGAGTTGAACGCCATGGTGATCGTGGCGCCCAGGAATGAGGCGAGCAGCGTGGCGACGAAGCGCCCGGGACGGTGCGCGAGGGAACGCATGGCCAGGGAGAACATGACTCACACCTCCAGTTCGACGCCGTCGCCCGCGTGGTCGCCGAGGTGTGCGAGTTTCTCGGCGACGGCGTCCACGGTCGGCCCGGCCATCCGCCCGGCCAGTCGGCCGTCCGCGAGGAACAGCACGGAGTCGGCGTACGAGGCGGCCACCGGGTCGTGCGTCACCATGACGACGGTCCGGCCGTGCAGCCGCACGGCCTCCTGCAGCAGCCGCAGCACGTCCCGGGCGCTGCGGGTGTCGAGCGCCCCGGTCGGCTCGTCCGCGAAGACCACGCTGGGTTCGGTGACCAGCGCGCGGGCGATGGCGACGCGTTGGCGCTGACCGCCGGAGAGTTGGTCCGGGAGGTGGCCGAGACGGTCGCCGAGACCGACCTGGGTGAGGATCTCCCGGGCCCGGTCCCCGTTGATGCGCCGCCCGGCCAGCCTGAGCGGCAGCACCGTGTTCTGGGCCACGGTGAGCGTGGGCAGAAGGTTGTACTGCTGGAAGACGAAGCCGATGCGTCGGCGCCGGAACTTCGTCAGCGCCGCCTCGCTGCCGCCCGTCATCTCCTCGCCGTCCACCATGACCGTCCCGCTGTCCGGCCGGTCGAGCCCGGCCGCGCACTGCAGGAGGGTGGACTTGCCGGAGCCGGACGGCCCCATGACGGCGGTGAAACTCCCCGCCGGCAGGCTCAGGCTCACCCCGTCCAGTGCGTTCACCGCCGCCTCCGCGGTGCCGTAGACCTTGCGCACCCCGACCAGGCGCAGGGCCTCGGCGCTCCGCCGGGCGGGCTCGGACCTGCTCGTACGACGAGACATCGTCAGTCCCTTTCCATCCATCCCCGGGCGCTCACTGCGCCACGCCCACAACGCTATGGACCGCGGGCCGTCGGCACACTGGGCGTATGACCCGAGTACGGGGTGGTGACAGGTACACCCGCGCGTGCCACGCGGACCGCCGAACGGGACGTAGGGGAGTCCTCGCCTCGCCGCGGATCGACCGCGAGTACGGGGGCACGTCGAAAGCCGGTGAAGCGGGAACCGCCGTACACCTTCGCGCCGCCGCCCTACCGGAGTGGCATGGCGCGCAGAGCCCGCCACCGGCCGACCCTCACTTCCGCCGCCGCAGCAGCCTCTCCAGGTCCGCTGCCGCCTCCGGCAGCCCGCTGGAGCAGCCACCGCAACTGGATCATCGCGTCCAGGTCGCCGCCCTCGGCGGCTTCGCGGTAATGCTGTTCCGCCTGCTCTTCCATCCGTCCCCCGTTCATCCGTCCCCCGTTCGTTGCGGCGGCTCAGAGGCGGCCCTTGGCGAGATCGTGCAGCATGCTCTCCTTCACGGAAGCCCAGCCGATGTGCTCGATCAGGCGCTTGGCGGTGCGCTTGTCCGTCGTCGCCAGCGTCCTCGCCATGTTGGCGAACGCCCCGTCCCGTTCGTGATCTGTCCTGATGGTCAGCGCGATGCGCTCGGCTTCACGGGCATTGACGGCGACCAACTGCTCGGCCAGCACGCGCACCGAGAAGTCCCGGCCGTTCTGTACGACCTGGTCCTCGTAGGTGACGGAGTTCGCGATGCGTTCGGCCTCGGCGATGTCGCCCGGTCCGATGGCCACCTGGACGGCGAGGTCGGTGAGGGCGGCTGCCCGCTGTCGTGCGTCCGGGATGGCACGGGCCATCCGTTCGGCCTGACGTATTTCTTCTCTGAGGCGGCGGCGTCCGGCCATGGCTTCCCCCTGAAGGCCCAGGCGAATGCAGTGGTTTTGATGAGAGCACGTCACCTGTCCGGTCGCAAGGGGGAGATGAAGGACCCCAGCGACTCTCGGCCGCGAGCCCGCACAGGTCCCGGGGACCGGCGGGATCGCATGTGCTGAGCCGCCCGCCACCGCCATATGTGAGGGTCTGCCCCGGGGTCACACCGTGCCGCAGCTGAAGCCCCCGCCGCCGCCACCCCAGGACTGGCGCAGCTCGCGTTCCGTGGTGCCGCCACGGCCGACGAGGCCCGCCTCCCGTGCGAAGCGGGGAGCCAGCAGGGTCAGGGCCGCGTCGCCGTGCACCGCGACGAGCAGCAGCCTGGCCTCGGCCGACAGACCCGACCTGCGGATCGGCAGGGGATGCGTCTCGCGCAGCTCCTTCAGCAGACGGCGCGCGGCGCGGGTGCGGCCGGGCGGGAAGGCACGCAGGAGGCCGGCGGCGGTGAGATCGCGGCCCAGCTCGGCCAGGGCCGTGCGCACCCCCTGCCGGTCCAGCAACTGGCGCATGCCCGCGGGCCGGTACAGCGAGGCGTGCACCGCTTTGGTGAGCGGCGCCGCGATCCGGCCGTCGGTCGGCCCCGATGTCTGCATCGTGCCGCCCCGCCCCGCGTCGACCGCGCCGTGCAGATGCAGATCGAGCACGGCGACCGTGACGGCGGCGCGGCGCCCGCCGCGTATCCGTGCGATCTCGTGCGGCGCCAGCGCCGTCGTGGTGTCCCTGCCCATCGCGCACCCCCATGCGGACGGGCCCGCCGCCCCCGTGCCGACGGGCCCGTCTGCCCGGAGTGTGCCCGTCGGCGGGGGTGGCCGAAGCGTCCCGCGGCGCTGTTCAGAGGTTGATTTGAGCTTGGCGTAGCCGGGGTACGCCGGGCGCGGTACACCTGCCGCGCCGCCCCGGGCACCGTACGTACCGCCGGGCTATGGCTCGGGCTCCAACGGCCCCGGCCGGTCCTCCGGTCCGCCGCCCAGCCACTCGATGCCTGCCAAGGCCGGGGGCCGTCGCTCCGGGTGTCCGTTAAGGTCGTCCGACAACGACCGGGGTGAACGATGCCATGGGGGCACAGTGCGACTGCGAGTGGAGTTCACGACGGAACCCTTCGATCTCGACGAGGCTCCGGCGCATGCGCTGGCGGCCCGCGAGGTCATCGAGGGGGCCGAACTGGACGCGGTGGACGTGGGCCCGTTCGGCAACACCGCGGAGGGTGCGGCCGACGCCGTGCTCGGCACTGTGGACGCCCTGCTGCGCAGGTCGCTCGACGCCGGTGCCACGCGGATCTCGTTGCAGGTCAACGTGATCGGGGAGGGCGGCCATTGACCGGGGACGAGCCTTTTGTCGCGGCCGTGAAGCCGTTGGTCGACGCCATGGGCGGGCAACTGGTGCCGCCGGACCGGGCCGGTCCCGACGATGTCGTGCTCTCCTGGGAGGGGGTGGCCGTGGTGGCCGTACGCCTGCCGCAGCTCGCCGATTCCCTGGATCACATTCTGGCCGCCATGGAGCGCCGGCACGGCAGACCGCTGGCCGATCTGGACCGCAAGGCCAAGCAGGAGGTCGTACGGGTGCTGGAGGCGCGCGGCGCCTTCTCGGTGCGGCACGGGGTGGAGACCGTCGCCGGTGCCCTGGGGGTCAGTCGCTTCACCGTCTACAACTACCTCAACCGCGAGAAGCAGACCTGATCGGAGTCTTGGTCCGGGTCTTGATCCGGGCCTTGATTTCAACAAAGTGTTGACGCGGCGTGGTGCAGGGCGTTAGCTATCGGCAGCCCGATCCGCACGAAGGCCGCTCGCGGCCACGGAGGCGCCCGTGATGTCGACCGACACGCCACCGGGTCTGGCCCGGTTCAACGGCCTGGAAGAGCACGTGGCCCGGGTCGCTCTGCACGAGGTGTGCGCCTCCTCGGCGTGGGCCGGGCACCTGCTCGCCCACCGGCCCTACGCCACCGTGGACGCCCTCTGCGCCGCCGGTGACGCCGCCACGGCCGCTCTGACCGCCGAGGACCTGGCGGAGGCGATGGCAGGGCACCCGCCGATAGGCCGGCCCACACCGGGCGACGCGACCTCCGCACGGGAGCAGCGCGGCATGGCGGGTGCCTCCGCGGAGCTGCGCGCCGAGATACTCGAACTCAACCTGGCCTACCAGGACCGGTTCGGCCAGGTGTTCCTCATCTGCGCCACCGGGAAGACCGCCGCACAGATGCGGGACGCGGTCAAGGTGCGGATCGGCAACGCGCCCGAGCAGGAGCGGGAGATCGTCCGCACCGAACTGGGAAAGATCAACCGTGTCCGACTGGCCCGACTCGTCGAAGAGGACGCCCGAGCATGAGCAAGAACACCGCCGCCCCGCGGCAAGGCCCGGTGTCCACGCACATCCTGGACACCGGCATCGGCCGCCCCGCCGAGGGCGTCGCCGTCCGGATCGCCGTCCGCGCCGGGCGCGACGCGGACTGGCGGGCGCTCGGCGGCTCCGTGACCGACGCGGACGGGCGGTGCGGTGACCTCCCGGCGCCGCCGGAGGGGACCACCCATGTACGGCTCGACTTCGAGGTCGAGGCGTACTTCGCAAAGAACGCGAGCAGAGTTAACAGCGCGAGCAGCGCGAAGAAGCGAGCCGATGCGCAGCAGGACGCCCCCGCGAATCGGGACAGCGGAGCCGACGTGTTCTTCCCGGAGGTGGCGGTCACCTTCGCCGTGCACCCCGGGGAGCACTACCACGTACCGCTGCTGCTCACCCCGTTCGGCTACTCCGTTTACCGAGGGAGCTAGCACAGATGCCCATCCTTGGACAGAACCAGTACGGCAAGGCAGAGAACCGGGTCGTACGCGTCACGCGGGACGGCGCGACCCACCACATCAAGGACCTCAATGTGTCGGTGTCGCTGAGCGGTGACATGGAAGAGGTCCACTACTCGGGATCCAACGCCCACGTGTTGCCGACCGACACCACCAAGAACACGGTGTATGCGTTCGCCAAGGAGTACGGCATCGCATCCGCCGAGCAGTTCGGCATCCACCTCGCCCGGCACTTCGTCACCTCGCAGGAGCCGATCCACCGGGCCCGCATCCGCATCGAGGAGTACGCCTGGGAGCGCATCGAGCACTCCGGGGAGGGCGCGCACTCATTCGTCCGCGCGGGCCAGGAGACCCGACTGACCCAGATCACCTACGACGGCTCCGCCTGGGAGGTCGTCTCCGGTCTGCAGGATCTGACGGTGCTGAACTCGACCGACTCCGAGTTCTGGGGCTACGTCAAGGACAAGTACACGACGCTCCCGGAGGCGTACGACCGTATCCTTGCCACCCAGGTCTGCGGACGCTGGCGGTTCAACTGGAGCCGCGACGAGCAGGAGACGCCCGACTGGGAGACCTCCTACCGGGAGACGAGGAAGCACTTGCTCCAGGCATTCGCCGAGACGTACTCCCGCTCCCTGCAACAGACGCTGTACCAGATGGGCGCCCGCATCATCGACCACCGCGGCGAGATCGACGAGGTCCGCTTCTCGCTCCCCAACAAGCACCACTTCCTGGTCGACCTGGAGCCGTTCGGGCTGACGAACGACACCGCCGACGGAGCCGTCTACCTGGCCGCCGACCGCCCCTACGGCCTGATCGAGGCCACCGTGCTGCGGGACGGGTGCGAGCCGCGGATCCCGGTGGACCTCACCAACCTGTGACGGAACCGAGAGGACGAACCATGGCATCCGGGCGCATCGTCATCGAGAACGCCGCGATCGCGACCGTCGACGCGCACGACACCGAGTACCCGGACGGTCATGTCGTCATCGCCGGACACCGTATCGAGACGGTCGGCGCGGGCAAGGCCCCCGAGGGTCTGACGGACGTGGTACGCCGCATCGACGCCGCCGGCCACCTGGTGACCCCGGGCCTGGTCAACACCCACCACCACTTCTACCAGTGGATCACCCGCGGTCTGGCCACGGACCACCACCTCTTCGACTGGCTGGTCGCGCTGTACCCGATCTGGGCGCGCATCGACGAGCCGATGGTGTACGCGGCGGCCCAGGGCTCACTGGCGATGATGGCCCGCGGCGGCGTGACCACCGCCATGGACCACCACTACGTCTACCCGCGCGGCTCCGGCGACCTGTCCGGCGCGATCATCCGCGCCGCCCGCGAGACGGGCGTCCGGTTCACCCTCGCCCGCGGCTCGATGGACCGCGGCCGGCAGGACGGCGGGCTGCCGCCGGACTTCGCCGTCGAGTCCCTGGAGGACGCCCTCGCCGCGACCGAGGAGACCGTCCGCCGGCACCATGACGCCTCCTTCGACGCCATGACCCAGGTCGCCGTCGCCCCCTGCTCGCCCTTCTCCGTCTCCACCGAACTCCTCAAGCAGGGCGCCGAACTGGCCCGTCGGCTCGGTGTGCGCCTGCACACCCACGGCTCGGAGACCGTCGAGGAGGAGACGTTCTGCCACGAGCTGTTCGGGATGGGCCCGACCGACTACTTCGCGGCCACGGGCTGGCTCGGCGCGGACGTGTGGATGGCGCACTGCGTCCATATGAACGACTCCGACATCGCGGCCTTCGCCCGCACGAAGACCGGTGTCGCCCACTGCCCGTCCTCCAACGCCCGCCTCGCCGCCGGTATCGCCCGCGTCCCCGACATGCTCGCCGCCGGTGTCCCGGTCGGCCTCGGTGTCGACGGCACGGCCTCCAACGAGTCCGGCGAACTCCACACCGAGCTGCGCAACGCCCTGCTGATCAACCGTCTCGGCGCCCATCGCGAGGCCGCGCTGAACGCCCGCCAGGCGCTGCGGCTCGGCACCTACGGCGGCGCCCAGGTGCTGGGCCGCGCGGCCGAGACCGGCTCGCTGGAGCCGGGCAAGCTGGCCGACCTGGTGCTGTGGAAACTCGACACACTGGCCCACGCGTCGATCGCGGACCCGGTGACCGCGCTGGTCCTCGGGGCGGCGGCGCCGGTCACCGCCTCCTTCGTGAACGGCCGGCAGATCGTGGCGAACGGCCGTCTGCTGCACGTCGACGAGGATGCCGTCGCCCGGTCCACCCGGGCCGAGGCCCAGCGCCTCGCACGGCTCGCCACACAGGGCTGACCGGATGAAACCCCGGCCGGGAGAAACGGCTCCCGGCCGGCAGCCGTGAACCCCGGCGGGCTCCACGGAGACTGTCCTTGCCCTGCCCGCCCACGGCCCGCTCGCCCTCTCCTGCGGCTGCGACCAGGCGCGGGTACCGTCGCATCGGGACCGGTACGCGCCGTAGGACGCTCAGCCGTGCGCCGCTGCCTGGCAGGGGGTCAGGGCGGGCAGTCTGCCCGTGAAGTACGAGCGGGGCGGGACCCCCATCAGGGCGCGGAAGTCGGACGTCATATGCGACTGGTCGAAGTAGCCGGTGGACGCGGCGAGTTCGGACCAGGGGGCGTGCGTGGCGCGGGTGACGATCGTGCGGACGCGGTCGATGCGGGCGTAGTGCTTGGGGGAGACCCCGACCCCCTCGGCGAACAGCTTGCGCAACTGCCGCTCGCTGACCGCGAGTTCCCGGGCCACCTCGCGCACCCGCACGGGCGCCCGGTCCGCGCGGACCGACAGCGCGTCGACCCCCGCGCGCAGCAGCGTCGTACGGGCGGGGTCCGCGGCCTTCGACAGCGCTTCGGGCAGGGTCCCGGCCAGCTGCGGCAGTGCGTCGCGCGGGTCCAGTCGGCGCAGCACCGCCGCGAGCCGGTGCGGCATCGCACCCGACAGCGCCTCCAACGGCACGGCCCGGCCGACCAGTTCGGCCGCCGAGACCCCCAGCAGCGGGCGCGTCAGGCCCGGGGCGAGGCGCAGCTCGACGCACTGGAGGTGGGTCTTGCCCTCGTGGTAGGAGGCCCGCACCCGCGGCCCGACGGCGAGCACGTCGCGCCGTCCGCCCGCCCCCACCCGCAGCACCACCTTGGTGACCGCGACGGGCAGCCGCACAAAGGGGTCCTCGGTCCGCTCGGCGTGCGACACGGACAGCGTGCGCACCCCGGAGATCCAGGGGCGCAGCACCTCGGGCACGGTCAGGATCTGCTCGGCGACGGCGTTCGGCATCACTCCACGGTACGCGCGCCGCCCCCGCTTCCGGGCGGGCGAACCGTGCCGGAATTTCCAAGAGTCCGGCGCCCCACGAGGCCCATCGTGGACCGCATGATTCTGGTGACGGGTGCCACAGGCACCACCGGCAGTGAAGTCGTACGACAGCTCACGGCGCGCGGCGAGAAGGTGCGGGCCCTGACCCGCGACCCGGGACGGGCCCAGCTGCCCGCCGGGGTGGAGACGGTCCGCGGGGACTACGCCGATCCGGACTCCCTCGCGGCAGCGATGACCGGGGCGACGGCCGCATATCTGGTGTGCTCGCCCGGCCCCGGTGCCGCCCACGACACGGCGCTGGTCGCGGCGGCCCGGGCGGCGGGGGTACGGCGGCTGGTGAAGCTCTCCGCCATCGGCACCGACGACACCGCGGCCGGTCCCTCCGTCGCCTGGCACGGGCAGGGCGAGCGGGCGGTGCGGGAGAGCGGGGCGCACTGGACGATCCTGCGGCCGTCGTCGTTCGCGTCGAACACGCTGAGCTGGGCGGAGACGGTCCGGCGGGGCGAGCCGGTACCGAACATGACCGGCGACGGGGCGTCCGGCGTGATCGACCCGCGCGACATCGCCGAGGTGGCCGTACGGGCTCTGCTCGACGACGCGCACGACGGGCGGACGTACACCCTGACCGGACCGGCGGCGATCAGCGTCCCGGACCAGACCACCGTCCTCGCCGCGGTCCTCGGCCGTCCGGTCACCGTCCGCGATCTGTCGCCGGACGAGACCCTCGACTTCCTCCGCACCGCGTGGGGCATCGACGGCACTCGCGTGCAGGGCGTGCTGACCGGCATCGCCTATCTGCGCGACGGCCACAACGCGACGGTCACCGAGGACGTGCCCGAGGTGCTGAGTCGGCCGGCCCGGACCTTCCGGGAGTGGGCCGAGGACCACAAGGATGCCTTCGGCGCTGCCTGAACCGAACCGACCGACGGGGGAGCCGGTCGCCTCGGCGGCCGGGGCCCGGCCGGCGCGGTCGGGCCCCGCCGCTGTACGTCCCGCTGTACCTCCCTCTGCACGGCGGCCCTCAGCGGTGCCGAGGCCGCAGTACCGTCCCGGCCAGCGCCAGGGCCGAAACCGCGATCCCGGTCGCCACCCGGAACGCCAGCCGATAGCCCTCCGCCGTGGCCGGGAGCAGCTCCGTGCCCCGGTCGAGCAGCTCGCCGGTACGGTCCGCCGCCAGTGTGCTCAGTGCGGCCAGGCCCAGTGAACCGCCCACCATCTGCGTGGTGTTGAACACTCCCGAGGCCAGGCCCGCGTCCTTCGGATCGGCGCCCGACATGGCGAGGCCGGTCAGCGCGGGCATCGCCGCCGCGAAACCGGCGGCCAGCAGGAGCAGCGGCGGCAGCACATCGGTGGCGTAACCGCCGTCGACGGGCGCCCGGCTCAGCAGGGCCATGCCCGCGGTGATCAGCACAAGACCGCCCAGCAGCACCCGGTACGCCCCGAACCGGCCGATGGTGCGGGCCGACAGGCCCAGCATCAGCAGCCCGATCGCGACCGGCGCCGGCAGGAAGGCGAAGCCGGTCGCCAACTCGCCGAAGCCCAGCACGCGTTGCAGATACAGCACGCCGATGAACTGGAAGCCGTACATCGTCGCGATCATCAGCACCTGGACGGCGTTCGCCCCGGTGAGCATCCGGGAGCGGAACAGCCGCAGCCGCAGCAGCGGACGTGCGGCCCGCGCCTGCCGCAGCACGAACGTGCCGAACAGGACGAGGGCGAGCGCGGCGAGCGGCAGCGTGCCGGTGAGACCGCGGTCTCCGGCGCCGACGATGGCGTACACCGTCAGCATCAGCGCGCCGGTCACCAGCGCGGCCCCCGGATAGTCGGCGCCCCGCCCGAGCCCGGAGCCGGGCTCGCGGGCGAGGATCCGGACGGCCGCCAGCCATGCGGCGATGCCGATCGGCAGGTTGATCAGGAAGATCCAGTGCCAGCCCAGGGCCTGGGTGAGCGCCCCGCCGAGGAAGGTGCCGAGCGCCCCGCCCGCGGCCCCGACGGCGCTGAACACCGCGATGGCGCGGGCCTGTTCGGGCGGCTCGGGGAAGAGCGAGACCAGCATGCCGAGCACCACGGCGGACGCCATCGCGCCGCCCACGCCCTGCACCGCCCGGGCGGCGATGAGCAGGCCCTGGCCGGTGGCGACCCCGGCCAGCACGGATGCCGCGGTGAACACGGCGAGCCCCGCCGTGAACATCCGCTTGCGGCCGACGAGATCGCCGAGCCGGCCGGCCAGCAGGAGCAGCCCGCCGAAGGGGATGAGATAGGCGTTGACGACCCAGGCGAGTCCGGGCCCGCTGAAGCCCAGGTCGCTCTGGATGGCGGGCATCGCCACCGTGACGATGGTGCCGTCCAGGATGGTCATGAGCGTGCCCGCGCAGAGCACGACGAGGGAAGCCCAGCGGGAGTACGTTCGGGACGGGGTCACCCGTGCCGGTGACTCGCTCGTGGTCGACATGGCCTGATGGCCTCCGCATTCTCCAGAGGAACACCCACGGGGAGCGACGGGCACCCGTGGATACCGATCGTGCTCTTGGTGCACGACTTGTAACGGGGTTTATCGTGGGTGACCATGGAGGGCGGAAGAAGGAGGCAGTTCGATGTCCCAGGGGAACACCGGTGTTACGGCGCAGGTCGTGAACGCGCACGCCTGCCCGGTCCGCGAAGTTCTTGACAGGGTCGCCGGGAAATGGAGCGTGCAGATCCTTGTCGCGGCGGCGCCGGGGCCCATCCGGTTCACCGAACTGGAGCGCTCGATCGAGGGCATCAGCCGCCGCATGCTCACGCTCACCCTGCGCAATCTGGAGCGTGACGGCCTGGTCACACGGACCGTGCATCCGACGGTGCCGCCGAAGGTGGAGTACCGACTGACGCCGGTGGCCCACGAGTTGCACGAGACGCTGCTGCGGCTGACGGACTGGGCCGAGCGCCATCGCGGCCACATCGCCGAGGCGCGGGCGGCCTACGACGCCGAGCACCGGCCGGAGCTGCTCGACGCGTAGGCCGCGCGGGTTCGCTACAGTCCGAGCGGGCCGAGATCCGTCGCCAGTTCCTTCAGGGCCTCCCGTGGATCGGCGACCAGTTTCCGCAGCTTCAGGTCGAGGATCCCGCCGACCCCGGTGATCTGGGCGGCCACGGTGCCGTCGGCCTTGCGTATGGTCTGCGGGATCTGGAACGTCCTGCCCCCGCCCCACTCGAACGCACAGGTCACGTCGACCTCGTCACCGGCGCGCAGCTCGCGCAGATAGCGGATTCTGGTCTCCAGCGAGACCGGGCCCACGCCCTGCCCGACGAGCCCGGCCTGGCTGATCCCGGCCGTCTGGAGCAGCGACCAGCGGGCGTGCTCCGCGTAGTTGATGTACACCGCCTGGTTGAGGTGTCCCTGGACATCCGTCTCGTATCCGCGGACGGTCACCCGGACGGAAAATGGCTCGCGCACGGTCGGCCTCTCTCAAGTCTCATGTGTTTCATGTACGGCGCATTGATCCCTCCGATCCTGACACGCCCCCCTTTATTCACACCTGGCTATTCACACCCGGCGCGGGGACGCCAGCACATAGCGCTCCCGCGTGCGCGGCCGCGTGTACTCGCCGGCCTGCCAGCCCGCCGCTTCCAGCGTGGCCGCGTACGCCCGCAGCGCCGCGGCGTCCGGCGCGTACACCGCGACCGCCTCCGGCTGCGGGGTCGCGCGCACCCGGTACCCGTCGGC
>NZ_JBSGBN010000119.1:0-30418 GCF_053601275.1 Streptomyces sp. NPDC004752
CCGCACGCTGATCGGACTCCCATTCTGTTCGGAGCTCTTAGAGCTCCGTCAGAGTCTCAGCTCCAGCAAGGGGTCCGGCGCAGGGCGCGGGCCCAGGCGCGCAGCTGTTCCGGGTCCGCGTCCGCGGGTGCGGCGAGCGCGACCTCGGCGCGCACGACGAGCCGTTCGAGAGCACGTCGGGTGCGGTCGGCGCGAGCGCCGGTGGACAGCAGCGACTGCCAGGCCGTCTGTACGGCGGTGGCCGCCGCGGCCCTGGCCGCCGCATGGCCGTCGCCGGTGCCACGGGTGGCGGCGTAGCCGGCGGCGACGTTCAGGGCGTGGGCGGTGGCGCGCCGCTCGGGGCCGTGCGGGCGCGGCAGTCCGGGCGCCATGCCGACCAGCCAGGCCAGGGCGCCCGCCGCCAGTGCCAGCCCGACATGGCCGGGGACCTGACCGAGGGTCTGCGGGGCGAACAGCGAGGCGGAGCTGATGAAGGTCAGGATCACGCTTCCGGGCGGGCCGATGCGGGTGGCGTCGCAGAGCGTCTTCTGTACGGCGGCCAGCAGTGCGCCGACGGTGACCAGGACGACGGGATCGGCGGTGAGGGAGGCGGCGACCAGGGCGAGCGCGAGGCCGCCGACCATGCCGAGCACCACCCGGGCCAGGGTGCGGCCGCGGGCGGCGTAGGGGCGGTTGTGGGCGTAGAGCGCGCACAGGGACCCGGCCATCGTGTACCCGGCCAGGTCGAGCCGACCGAGCGCGAGCAGGGTCAGGTTCGGCGGGCCGGCCGCGGCGAGAACGCTCAGCGCGGGCTTGAACCAGATGTCGGACGGCCGACCGAGGCGGAGCACCCCGGCGAGGGGAAGACGAAGGGGGGTCGCACTGCTCATACGACTAATTTAGCATGTGTTTTACTTGTAAAATATCTTTCCGTCTCGATGGGCGACCCTCCTCACCTGTTACGCTCCGCCGAACGCTCCCCGTGTACACCCTTGCGCTTGCGTGCGCGCCTCGTGACCGGGGCATCGCACCCCTCGACGGCGCAGCGAGCGCCGAACCGGGAACAGGAATCAGAACGGGAACGGGGAGGCGCGCGTGCACGGACCGGCTTCACCCGGCTGGCTGCTGGTCGCGCTGTGCGCGGTCACCGGCGCCTACTGTCTGCTGCGGATGCGCAGCGTCGTGGCGGAACAGCGGCGCTCCGCGGGCGGCGAGGCGCTGATGGGCTTCGGCATGGCGGCGATGGCCGTGCCCGCCACGGTGTTCACCCCTCCGTCGTGGACATGGCCGGTGTACGCGGCCGTGTTCGGCGCGGCCGGGCTGCACGCCCTGTGGGCCGCGCGCGGCGGACCGCACCATCTGCACCATGTGGTGGGCACCGCGGCGATGGTCTACATGGCGGCCGTGATGGCCGCCCCCGGCTCCGCCCACCACGCGCACGGCGGCGGAGTCCCCCCGGTGACCGGGGCGCTGCTCCTCTACTTCACCGGCTATGTGCTGGTGTCGGGCGTCCGCCTCGTCCCGGTCGCCACGGCGGCGGGCGGCGGCGCCGGCTGGGGCGACCGCCCTGAACTGGCGCTGGCCTGCCGGTTGTCGATGGGCATCGGCATGGTTGCGATGCTGCTGACGCTCTGACCCCGGGGCCCCTGACCGCGCCCCGCGCCGGGCGCACACGTTGCCTGCGTCACTTTGCCGCGGCGGACCGTACCCCTGAGCGGTCCGCCGCTCATAGGGTGCTGACCATGATGGTCCCCGCGGCACTGCTGCTGCTCGGCGCGCTGACCGCCGTCGTCGCCCCCCGGCTGCTCGCGCGGACCGACTGGCCGGACCGGGAACCGGTGGTCGCCCTGTGGGTGTGGCAGTGCGTCGTGGCGGCCGTACTGCTGTGCTGCGCCCTGTCGATGACGCTGAGCGCGGCCGCCGCCTGGCAGGCGGTGCGCGGGCATGTCTTCGCCCCGGCGCCGCGCGCGGTCGTCGACGCGTACGCCCTCGGCGCGGCCGGTCCCTGGGCGGCGGCGACCGCGGTGACGCTGGCCGGCGCGGGCCTGTGGAGCGGCGCGATGCTGGTCCGTGAGGTGGTGCAGGCACGGGCGCGCCGACGTCGGCGGCGGGCCGAACTCCTCGTGCGGGCCCCGCTGCTGCCCGGTGAGGAACCGGTGGGCGGCCGGCTCGTCGTGCTGGAGGGCGAGCGGCCCGACGCCTGGTGGCTGCCCGGCGCGGCACCGCAACTCGTCGTCACCACGGCCGCGTTGCGCCGTCTGAAAGGGCGGCAGCTGGATGCCCTGCTCGCCCACGAGCAGGGTCACGCCCAGGCCCGGCACGACTGGCTGCTGCACTGCTCGGCCGCGCTGGCGGCCGGTTTCCCACAGGTGCCGGTGTTCGCCGCGTTCCGCGACGAGATGCACCGGCTGGTCGAACTGGCCGCCGACGACATGGCCTCCCGCCGCTTCGGTCGGCTCACCACGGCGCTGGCCCTCGTCGAACTCAACGAGGACCGTGGTGTGTTCGGCCCCGGCCCGGCTCCGCAGGCCCATGTCCCGCAGCGCGTGCACCGGTTGCTGGCGCCCCCGGACCGGCTCACCGCGATGCGCCGGCTGCGCCTGACGGCCGCGGCGGCGCTGGTGCCGGTGATCCCGGTGCTGGTGACGCTGGTGCCGGGGTTGCGCGCGCTCGGCTGACCCGGTCCGCCCACCCGCCCCGCGCGTCCGCGAAGATCACCCCATGCGTCGAGCCCCGGCCCTCTCCCCGCCCCGTGCCCCGGACCACCGCGCCGCCGCCCGCACCACCCGCGTCGCCCTGGCCCTCGCGGCCTGCTCCGCCCTGCTCCTCGCCCTGGTCGCGGCCGAGTGGCGCCCCCTGGTCGCGCTGGACGGCGACATCGCCCGCACCACGCACCGCTGGGCGGTCGCGGAGCACGACCTCACCCGTGCCTTGCGGATCCTGACGGACTGGGCCTGGGACCCGCTGACCCTGCGACTGGTGTGCATGGCGGCGGCCGGGTGGCTGGTGTGGCGCCGCCGGGCCTGGTGGACGGCGCTGTGGCTGACGTCGGTCTGCGCGCTGGGCACGGCGCTGCAACAGGCTCTGAAGGCCGCCGTGGGACGCCCCCGGCCGGTCTGGCCGGACCCCGTCGACTCCGCGCGTTACGCGGCCTTCCCGTCCGGGCACGCGATGACCGCGACGGTGGTCTGCGGGCTCCTGCTGTGGCTGCTGCGCCACCTGGGCGCCGGGCGGGTCCTGTGGCGTACGGCCGTCGCCGCGGCCGCGGTCTGTGTGCTCGGCGCCGGGCTGACCCGGGTGTGGCTCGGTGTGCACTGGCTCTCGGACGTGCTGGGCGGCTGGCTGCTCGGCGCGCTCGTCGTGGCGCTCGCGACGCTGGTCTACGCGAAGGGCCTGGAACGGGGTGGCGGACCGCGTGAGGCGCACCGATAGGATCACCGCATGCCTGCCGTGCTCTTCGACTTCTCCGGGACCCTCTTCCGCGTCGAGCCCACCGAGTCGTGGCTGCGGGCCGTCCTCGCCGAGGCCGCCCTGACGCTTCCCGAACCGGAGCTGACCGAGGCGGCTCGGGCGCTGGAGGCGGCCGGGGCGCTGCCGGGCGGCGCGGACCCCGCGCGGCTGCCCGAGGACCTGGCCGAGGTGTGGGCCGTCCGCGACAAGAGCGCAGAGCTGCACCGGGCGGCCTACATGGGCGTGTCCCGCCGCGTTCCGCTGCCCGACCCCGGCCTGCACGACGCGCTGTACGAGCGGCACATGACCCCGGCCGCGTGGTCCCCGTACCCGGACACCGCCGAGGTGCTGCGCACGCTCCGGGAGCGAGGTGTCGCGGTCGGCGTGGTCAGCAACATCGGCTGGGACCTGCGCCCGGTGTTCCGCGCGCACGGCCTGGACGCGTACGTGGACGCGTACGTCCTGTCGTACGAGCACGGCGTCCAAAAGCCCGATCCGCGGCTGTTCTCGGTGGCCTGCGAGGCGCTCGGCGCCGCGCCGCGCGAGGTGCTGATGGTCGGCGACAGCCGGGCGGCGGACGGCGGCGCTGCGGCGCTGGGCTGTCGGGTGCATTTCGTGGACCATCTGCCGGTGGCCGAGCGGCCGGACGCGCTGCTGCCGGTGCTCGACCTGGTGGGACGGTTCGACCGGCCGGTTCAGCCCCAGTAGTCCGCGACCCGGGCCCGGTAATCCGCGATCCGGGACGACAGCCGCACCCACACCTGGTCCGGGTTCTCGCCGAACATCGCCGAACTCCGACGCGGCCCGGCGCTGCCGCGGCAGGTCCGGCACCGCTCGAGTTCGCGCTTCGGCTCGCCGAGCCGCCGCCGTTCCGTGGCGCCGTCGGTCTTGCCCGACGCTCGCCCTGCCACGGCTTGCGCTCGTCGTCGACCCCCTCTGCGGATCCTGGCCAGGACCCGCCGGTCCTGTCCCCTCTCCACCCGCCACCTCGGCGCGTCACCCGTGCGTGCCCACCGTAGGGACGGATGAGCCGCTGTGTGACAGAAGTGTGGGCGAGGGCGGGGCAGCCAGGTACCGGAAGTGCGGGCGAGGCCGTCGGCCGCCCGCGCCGACGGCGCCGGACGGTGCGCGCCGCCCGCCGAGGCGATCCCCCGCGTCGCCCCGGACGGACGGCAGCCCTGAACAGGCCCATGCGCCGGCAGGGCCTGCTGCGTTGAGTATAGTTGGCTGGCAGCCAGTCAACGCAGGAGTTACAGCATGTCCCCGCGCAGCGCCTCGGTCAATGAAGAGTTGCGACGGCGTTCGCGCGAGCGGCTGCTGCAGGCCGCGCTCGAGGTGGTGGGCGAGAACGGATTCGAGGCCACGACGCTGGGCGCCATCGCGGACCGGGCGGGCTCGGCCCGCGGACTGGTGTCGTACTACTTCCCCGGCAAGCGCCAGCTCGTGCAGTCCGCGGTCCACCGCCTGATGCACCGCACGCTGGAGGAGGCGCTGGAGCGCGAGCCGCACACCGAGGACGGCCGGGAGCGGCTGGCGCGGGCCATCGACGCGATCCTGGGTCTGGCGCGCGACCGGCCCGTCCTGATGCGCCAGCACATGGCCGGGCTGTTGCAGGCCGAGGGCTTCGTCCAGTGCCCCGAGCAGCGGCGCCTGTCCGAGCTGCTCAGCGACACCGTGAGCCGGTACGGCTCGCAGGACGTCACCGCCGACTACCCCATGCTGCGCGCGCTGCTCATGGGTGGGGTGTACGCGGCACTGGTGCCGGGGGTGCCGATGCCGGTCCCGGTGCTGCGGGCCGAGTTGTTCGCGCGCTACCGGCTCGACTGGGAGATGGGTGTCCCGCCGGACACCGCGGTGGCGCCCGGCGGGACATGTGCATCGGATCTGTCGCGGTTCTTCGCCACCGGTGTGGAACCGGCGGGCCGGTCCGACGACTCGGACCGGCCCCGTCTGCCGGATCCGGCTCATCGGTCGACGTAGTCCGGCCGCGCCTGGACGTCGAGTTCGTAAGGCGACCTTGCTTCTTTCGGCTTCGAAGATTCGGTGAAGTCGTGGCAGCCGGTGGTCCGGGAGACGCCCTCCGGTGGCCGCGCTCCGCGCCGCGCCCGAACGAGGGTCGACGGCGCAGCCGGTGCCGCTTGCCTTGGCCCCTACCGCACAGGTGAGGCGAGGTCAGCGGCGCGCGTGGCGCGGGGGCAGCAGGCCCGCGTCGCGCGCCTGCGCGATCAGCACGAGCGACTTGCGGCGGCCGTACCCGGTCGCGGACATCACCGCGAGGACCGGGTCCGCGCCCTCCTCCTGGGCGGCCCGGTACGCACGCGCGACCTGTCGGCGCCCCTCGTCGCCGTGCGGCCAGGCCGGGCGGGCCCGCCGCGCCCCCGTCGCCGTCCCGTCCTCGGTGCCGGGCCCCGTGTCGAGGCCGCACGCCTGCAGCAGCGGCTCCTCGATCCAGTCGGCCAGCACCGTCAGGTCGTCCGTGGACAGCGCGGGCCGGGCCCGGACGTCCTCGAAGAAGACGCATCCCTCGCAGACCACGACGAGCACGTCGATCCGGGCACCGTCGGCGAACGCCAGCCGGACGGTGAACCACGACGCGGCGCCCTCGTCCTCCCGCACCTCCCACGCGGGCCCCACGGACACCGTGCCGTCCGCGGGACGGCGATCAGAAAGATGAAGAAAGGATGCTTCCAGCACACACGGAACGTAACCGCATGATCACATGCCGATGGCAACAGACACGCACGCCCGTCACCCCGCCGGACCCTGTCAGCGGGCCCCCGGCGGTGCAATGCTGGAGCCACCAGCGCCCCCTGCGCCTTCCGGGGTTAGGAGTCCGCCATGCTGCGTGTCGCCGTCGTCGGTTCCGGACCGAGCGGGTGCTACACCGCCCAGAGCCTGGTCCAGCAGGACCCTCACGTGCTCGTGGACGTCCTGGACCAGTTGCCGTGCCCGTACGGTCTGGTGCGCTACGGAGTGGCCCCGGACCACGAGAAGATCAAGTCCTTGCAGGGGAACCTGCGGGCGGTCCTGGAGGGCGACCGGGTGCGGTTCCTGGGCGGCGTCCGGGTCGGCGGTCCCGGCGGGCTGGACGTGGCGCGGCTGCGCGAGCTGTACCACGCGGTCGTGTACTGCGTGGGTGCCGCCACCGACCGGCACCTCGGTATTCCGGGCGAGGACCTGCCCGGCAGCTGGTCGGCGACCGAGTTCGTGTCCTGGTACAGCGCGCATCCGGACGCCGCCGACACCGGCTTCCTGCGGGACGCGCGGTCGGCCGTGGTCATCGGCGTGGGCAACGTCGCGGTGGACGTCACACGGATGCTGGCCCGCGGCAGGGCGGAGCTGAGCCCGACCGACATGCCGCAGGACGCGCTGACCGCGCTGGCGGCGAGCCGGGTGTCCGAGGTCCTGATGGTGGGCCGGCGCGGTCCCTCACAGGCCCGTTTCACCACCAAGGAGTTGCGTGAGCTGGGCGGGCTGCCCGGCACCGACGTCGGCGTGGACCCCGCCGAGCTGGCCATGGATCCGGCGTACGCCGACCCGTCCGGGCTGCCCGCGCCGCGGCGCCGCAATCTGGAGGTGCTGCGCGACTGGGCGGCACGGCAGCCCAGGGGCGCGGCGCGCCGGATCGGGCTGCGTTTCTTCCTGCGTCCCGTGGAACTGCTCGGCGACGGCGGGCGGGTGGCCGCGGTCCGCCTGGAGCGGACCGCGCCGGACGGCCGTGGCGGCGTGACGGGGACCGGCCGGTTCGAGACCGTCGAGGCGCAGCTGGTGCTGCGGTCGGTGGGCTATCGCGGGGTGCCGCTCTCGGGGCTGCCGTTCGACGCGGCCGCCGGCACGGTGCCGAACGAGCGGGGCCGCGTGCTGCGCGACGGCGTGACGCGTCCGGGGGAGTATGTGGCCGGGTGGATCAAGCGCGGCCCGACGGGGGTCATCGGCACCAACCGCCCGTGCGCCAAGGAGACGGTCGCCGCCCTGCTCACGGACGCGCCCGCGCTGCTGCGCCGTACGGTGCCGCGGGACCCCGCGCAGGCGCTGCGGGCCGAGGGGATCGAGCCGGTCGAGTGGGCGGGCTGGCGGGCGATCGAGCGGGCCGAGGCGGAGTTGGGGGCGCGGTTCGGCCGACGTGTGGTCAAGCTGGCCGACTGGGACTCGCTGCTGTCGGCGGCGCGCACCGCGGGCCCGTAGACCGCCACGGGTGAGCGTCGCGGGGCCGTTCAACCACCTTCCCGCGAAGGCCGGTTCAGCCCGGTTCAGCCGTCGGCGGCGAGCCGGGCGGCCTGCCGGGCGGCCGCCGTGAGCAGGCTGTCGAGCAGTCCCGGGAAGAGATCGTCCAGGTCGCCCTTGCGCAGGCCGTTCATCTTGGCCGTGCCCCGATAGACCTGCCGGATCACCCCGCACTCGCGCAGCACCCGGAAGTGGTGCGTGGTGGTCGACTTGGTGACCGGCAGGTCGAAGTGCGAGCAGGACAACTCGTCGCCGTCGGCGGCGAGTTCGCGCACGATCTGGAGCCGCAGCGGATCGGAGAGCGCGTGCAGCACGCCCTCCAGACGGATCTCGTCGCGCCCGGGGTGCGCTGGCTCGCGGTTGGTCGCGGAGGTAGTGGTCACGGCGGCTCACCTTCGTCCTGGAGCCCACATTGTACGAGAGGCATCGTAGTTGGATGTTCATCGTAGTTTGACATTCACCGTACTACGGCGACTATCGTACGAGGCGAGGACCGGCCTCGTGACCACGATTGGAGTCCGCCGTGAGTGCGCTCTTCGAGCCCATCACCCTGCGCGAAGCGACCATTCCCAACCGGGTCTGGATGGCGCCGATGTGCCAGTACTCGGCCGAGCCGGAGGGCCCCGAGCAGGGCGCGCCGCACGACTGGCACTTCGCGCACTACGCGGCGCGGGCGACCGGCGGCACCGGCCTGATCCTCGTCGAGGCCACCGCGGTCTCGCCCGAGGGCCGGATCTCCCCGTACGACCTCGGCATCTGGAACGACACCCAGGTGGCCGCGTTCCGCCGGATCACGCGCTTCCTCGCCGGCCAGGGCACGGTGCCCGGGATCCAGCTCGCGCACGGTGGCCGGAAGGCTTCGACGGAGCGGCCGTGGAAGGGCGGCGCACCCGTGGGGCCCGAGGCACACGGCTGGCAGCCGCTCGGCCCGAGCCCGGTCGCCTTCGGCACCGGTCACCCGGTGCCCGATGAGCTGACGGTCAATCAGATCGCGGAGATCGTGGACCAGTTCGCGGCGGCGGCCCGGCGGGCGCTCGCCGCGGGCTTCGAGGTCGCGGAGATCCACGGCGCCCACGGCTATCTGATCAACGAGTTCCTCTCGCCGCACTCGAACCACCGCACCGACGCGTACGGCGGCTCGTACGAGAACCGGATCCGCTTCGCCCTCGAAGTCGTCGACGCCGTGCGCGCGGTGTGGCCGGACGACAAGCCGCTGTTCTTCCGCGTCTCCGCGACGGACTGGCTGGAGGACGGCGGCTGGACCGCGGACGACACGGTCCGCTTCGCCGGCCGACTGCACGCCCACGGCATCGACCTGCTCGATGTGTCCACCGGCGGCAACGCGTCCGGTGTCCGCATCCCCACCGGCCCCGGCTACCAGGTGCCCTTCGCCGCGCGCGTGAAGGCCGAGACACCGCTGCCGGTGGCCGCGGTCGGCCTGATCACCGACGCCGAGCAGGCCGCGAAGATCGTGGCCGACGACGAGGCGGACGCGGTGCTGCTGGGCCGTGAACTGCTGCGCAACCCCTCCTGGGCGCGGCACGCGGCGCGGGAACTGGGCGGCGCGGTGCGCGTGCCGGACCCGTACCACCGTTCCGTGTGAGCCCGGCGGGGCGCCACACGGCCGGAGCAGCCCTATCGGCACCGCCGGGGCCGGCACGCCGTATCCCCGGGGGTTGAGGGGATCCGCGCCTGCGGCAACTGGAGGCAATCCAGTCGTAGAACCACGGACCCAGGCGGTCGGCCGTGGGGTCAGCCGTCCCAGCCGTGCACCGTGCCGGTCAGTTCCTGCTGGTAGTCCGTGTACGCGGCGCGCAGCGCGGTGGCCGGCCAGTCGGCGGGCAGCAGGGCGGGCGGCAGCACGGGGTCCGTGCGGAGGTGACGTACGACCGCGGCGTAGCCGGTGAGGCGGTCGGCGGGACGGTCCGCCCGGGCCACGTGGGCGAGCAGGGCCCGGCCGGTGGCGGCCCAGGCGTCGAGCGGCCACAGGAGGGCGACCAGGTCGCGTGCGGGGCGCTCCGGGCGTGCGGTGCAGCGCTGGGCCACCCGCTCCAGATCGTCCGGCGGCGGGCGGTCGAGGTTGGCGGGACGCAGCCACACGCCCTCGCGGAGTTCCCCCAGCCGCAGGTCGGTCAACCGGGCACGCAGGTCGGCGCGTTCGGCGGGGCCGCGGCCGGTCGCCGTGATCACCACCATCTCCCAGTCGCCGTCCCACGCGCGCGTACCCGGGCGCAGCGCGTCGTCCTGACGGCGCTGGCGGGCCAGCAACCGGTCGCTGAGCCCGTAAACGGCGTCCGTGCGCTGCAGATCGCCGGCGCTCACCATCCGGCTGAGCGCCGCCCGCAGGGTGGAGCCGCCGACTCCGAAAGGCTCCACCAGGCGTACGAGGTCCTTGACCGGCAGCCGCGGCGGATGGGCGCCGAGCAGCAGGCTCAATACCACCGACCGGGCGGACAGCGGCCGCAGAACCACCTCGCCCGGCTGCACCGACCTGTCCGTCCGCATGGGCACGTACTGTACGGGCGACTTCACTGTTGCATCATTGCTACAACCGCAGGATGAGTGCAACATGGCGACATGGTCTCGACACCTGCTACCGCGCAGCCGCGGCTCGCCACCCACGACGTCACCAACCAGGCCCCTCCGCTGGCCCCGTACGACGCCTCCGAGGACGCGGCCCTGCTGGAGGGCCTGCGCCGGGAGGGCGCGGGCTGGGCCGAGGAGGAGGTCCGGCACCTCGGCCGGCGGGCCGGTGGCACCGAGGCACAGGAGTGGGGCGAGCTGGCCAACCGGCACGAGCCCGAGCTGCGCACCCACGACCGGTACGGCAACCGGATCGACGAGGTCGAGTTCCACCCCGCCTGGCACCATCTGATGCGGGTCGCGGTCGGCGCGGGCCTCGCGGGCGCGCCCTGGGCCGACGCCCGGACCGGCGCCCATGTCGCCCGCACCGCGGGCGGGTTGGTGTGGGGGCACACGGAGGCCGGGCACGGCTGCCCGACGTCGATGACGTACGCGGCCGTCCCCGCGCTGCGCGCCCAGCCGGACCTCGCCAAGGTCTACGAACCGCTGCTGACCGGCCGGGAGTACGACCCGGTGCTGCGCGTCCCCACCGAGAAGCCCGCCCTGCTGGCCGGGATGGGCATGACCGAGAAGCAGGGCGGCTCCGACGTCCGGACCAACACCACCGCGGCCACCCCCACCGCCGAGCCCGGCGTGTACACGCTGCGCGGGCACAAGTGGTTCACGTCGGCGCCGATGTGTGATGTCTTCCTGGTGCTGGCCCAGGCCCCGGGCGGCCTGTCCTGCTTCCTGGTGCCGCGTGTCCTGCCGGACGGGAGCCGCAACACGTTCCGGATCCAGCGGCTGAAGGACAAGCTGGGCAACCGCTCCAACGCCTCCTCGGAGCCGGAGTTCGACGAGACGGTGGCCTGGCTGGTCGGCCCGGAGGGGCGGGGCGTCAAGACGATCATCGAGATGGTCAACTGCACGCGTCTGGACTGCGTGATGTCGTCGGCCACCCTGATGCGCAAGGCCCTGGTCGAGGCGGGGCACCATGTGCGCCATCGCAGCGCGTTCGGCGCGCGGCTGCTCGACCAGCCGCTGATGCGCAACGTCCTGGCCGATCTCGCGCTGGAGTCGGAGGCCGCCACGACGCTCACGCTGCGGCTGGCCGGTGCGGCGGACCGCGCGGTGCGCGGGGACGCCGGGGAGCGGGCGTTCCGGCGGATCGCGACCGCCGTCGGCAAGTACTGGGTCACCAAGCGGGGTCCGGCCTTCACGGCGGAGGCCCTGGAGTGCCTGGGCGGCAACGGCTATGTGGAGGAGTCGGGCATGCCGCGGCACTACCGGGAGGCGCCGCTGCTGTCGATCTGGGAGGGCTCGGGCAACGTCAACGCGCTGGACGTGCTGCGGGCGCTCGGCCGGGAGCCGGTCGCGGCGGAGGCCCTGTTCGCCGAACTCGCCCTGACACGCGGGGCGGACGCCCGGCTGGACACGGCCGTGGCCCGGCTCAAGGACCGGTTGGCCGAGAGCGGTCAGGTGGGCGCGCGCCGGCTGGTCGAGGCGATGGCCCTGGCGCTCCAGGCGTCCCTGCTGGTCCGGTACGCCCCGGCCGCGGTCGCCGACGCGTTCTGCGCGTCCCGGCTGGGCGGGGACTGGGGGCACGCGTTCGGCACGCTGCCCTCCGGGTCCGGCCTGGACGCGATCCTGGAGCGCGCGCTGCCCGCCGGGGAATGACCGCTGACCGGGTCCGGACCGTCCTGGGCCGGGCCGTCCGAGACCGGGGCGTCCTGGGCCGGGCCGCCTGACCGGCACGCCCGGCACACCCGTGCGGCCGGCGGGCGTGTGCAGTGCTGGACACGTGCCGCCGGAGAACGCATACGACCAGCAGGCGCATGCGGCGCTGAACACGTGGCGCCTGACCCGCGTGCAACCAGCGGGCGCGTATCGCCGGAGCACACGTGCGACCGGCAAACACGTGCCGCCGGAACACCCATACGACCGGCAAACACGTGCCGCCAAGGCACACGTGCGGCCAGCGGGCGTGTGCGGCGCTGGGCGCGTGGTGTCGGTATGCCGCGCCTGCTGCCCGGCACGGTGTCCGAGCGGGTTGCGCTGTCGGCGCCACAGCCAGGCCGTCGGACCACGGAACGCCTGCGGCGGAATCTCCCTCACGCGGGCATCCTCCTCACGCGCACGGACAGGCCGGGCCGCACTCCCGTCGCCCGGGGGCCGGGCCGCACTCCCCTGCGCAGGACGTCCCCCTTCGCTCAGGCCCGCGCCCCTCACCCCGCGGGCGCACGGCCGGAATCCGACCCCGATGTCCCCCAGGCATCCCCACGACCGACCGATGGCACCGCGCTGACCAGCGATGATTCCGGGCCGGGGGTGGTTGTCAGTACCGGGGTGCAGACTGGCCGGTGTCTGAAGACAACTGTGCGACGACATCCCGGAGGTGATCGGCATGACCGAGGTACTGCTCGCCGTGGGCACCCGCAAGGGGCTGTTCATCGGGCGGCGACGGCAGGGCACCTGGAAATTCGACGAGAGTCCCTGCTTCAACGCGCAGGCGATCTACTCGGTCGCCATCGACACCCGCGGCGGTGACCCGCGTCTGCTCGCCGGCGGCGACAGCTCCCACTGGGGCCCGTCCGTGTTCCACTCCGACGACCTGGGCCGCAGCTGGACCGAACCCGCCAGGCCCGCCGTCAAGTTCCCCCAGGACACCGGGGCTTCCCTGGAGCGGGTGTGGCAGCTGCACCCGGCGGCCGCCGAACCGGACGTGGTGTATGCGGGCACGGAACCGGCGGCGCTGTACCGCTCCGAGGACCGCGGGGAGAGCTTCGAACTGATCCGGCCCCTGTGGGAGCACCCCACACGCGGCCGATGGGTGCCGGGGGGCGGCGGGGAGGGACTGCACACCGTCGTCACCGACCACCGTGATCCGAAGGCGGTGACCGTGGCGGTCTCCACGGCCGGCGTGTTCCGCACCACGGACGGCGGCGCGAGCTGGGACCCGTCCAACTCGGGTGTGTCCGCGGTGTTCCTGCCGGATCCGAACCCGGAGTTCGGCCAGTGCGTCCACAAGATCGCACAGGACGCGGGCAGCCCGGACCGGCTGTATCTGCAGAACCACTGGGGGGTGTACCGCAGCGACGACTCCGGCGCGCAGTGGACGGACATCGGCGAGGGGCTGCCGTCCACCTTCGGCTTCGCGGTGGCGGCCCACCCGCACCGCACCGGCACCGCGTACGTCTTCCCGATCAACGCCGACGCCGACCGGGTGCCGGCCGGCCGCCGCTGCCGGGTCTTCCGCACGGCCGACGCGGGCAAGAGCTGGGAGCCGCTGACGGCCGGCCTGCCCTCGGAGGACCACTACGGAACGGTGCTGCGGGACGCGCTGTGCACCGACGGCGGCGACCCGGCGGGCGTGTACTTCGGCAACCGCAACGGCGAGGTGTTCGCATCGGCCGACGACGGCGACAGCTGGCGTCAGTTGGCGTCCCACCTGCCGGACGTGCTGTGCGTACGGGCCGCGGTTCTCGACTGACATCGGAGCCGGAGAAGAAAGGGGGTTTCGGTCGTTACGGCCTGCGGTCCGGCCAACCTCGGTCGTTCCTGGGCCACCGCTTGATCATCGACCCGCGTGCGGCAGTAGGGTGACGCCTGTGGCACCACGACCCTTGCATGAAATCGTCGAACCGGGCTGGGCGAAGGCCCTGGAGCCCGTGGCCGAACGGATCGCCGCGATGGGCGACTTCCTCCGCACGGAGATCGCCGCGGGACGCACCTACCTCCCTGCGGGGCCGAACGTCCTGCGGGCGTTCCAGCAGCCCTTCGACGAAGTACGCGTCCTGATCGTCGGCCAGGACCCGTACCCGACCCCGGGACACGCGGTCGGACTGTCCTTCTCGGTCGCGCCCGAGGTGCGCCCGCTGCCGCCGAGCCTGATCAACATCTTCCGCGAACTCAACACCGACCTGGGCCTTCCCCAGCCGTCCAACGGCGACCTCACGCCGTGGACCCGGCAGGGCGTGCTGCTGCTCAACAGGGCGCTCACCACGGCCCCGCGCAGCCCGGCCGCGCATCGCGGCAAGGGCTGGGAGGAGGTCACCGAGCAGGCCATACGCGCGCTGGCCGGGCGCGGCAAGCCGCTGGTGTCCGTTCTGTGGGGCCGTGACGCCCGCAACCTGCGTCCGCTGCTGGGCCAGTTGCCGGCCGTGGAGTCCGCCCATCCGTCGCCCATGTCGGCCGACCGTGGCTTCTTCGGCTCCCGTCCGTTCAGCCGGGCCAACGACCTGCTGGTCCAGCAGGGGGGACAGCCGGTGGACTGGTGCCTGCCGTGAGCCGTGCCGGAACCGGAGCCGGATTCCTCGCCGTCGACTCGGGGGGCTCGGGGCCTTGGGTCACGGTCGGCGCGGCCGGGCGGGGCCGTCGGCCCAGCGGAAGTCGCGGGCGCCGGTCAGGACCGGGGCGCGGAGCATCGATCCCGCGCATCTGGTGGAGCAACTCCTGTCCATGGTCCGGGCGTTGAGTGTCGAGACCGGGCCGGCCGAGCCGGTCACGGCGGTCGTCGGCGCCGCCGGGTTCGCCGCCCTGGGCGACGCCCTGCGCGCCGAACAGCCGGACGCCCTCGGGCGGGAGCCCGGCGTGCGGTGCGTCGCGCTCGCCGCCGACGCGGTGAGCGCCTATGCCGGCGCCCCCGGACCGCACCCCGGTGCCGTACCAGCCGACGGCACGGGGCTGATCACCGTCGGCACCGACCTGACGGGCTCGCGGCGGGCGGACGGCTGGGGCCAGCTGCTCGGCGACTGCGTGCGACTGGATCGCCGGGCCGGTTTTGAGACGGCCCCGCGCGCCCACAAGCGACGGGTCGGCGGCTCCGCCGCGCTGCGGACATGTGCCGAGGAGCAGTTCGGCCCACTGCCCGAGCAGCCCTGCCTGCTCTGTCCGCGCTCCGACCGGCCCGCCGTCCTCGCCTCCTTCGCACTCCACGTGGCGGCCTGCGCGGCGCGGGACGCGGTCGCGGCGGACATCCCGCGCGCGACGGCCCGGCACATCGCCGAGTCCACCGCGGCGGTCTGCCCGGCGTCCGGCGGGCCCCGGGTGGCCCGCACCGGTGGCCTGCTCGGGATGGTCGACCCGCTCCTCGGCCCCCCTGGCCGAGCGGCTGCCGCACCCGCCGCGTGTCCCCGCCCAAAACGACCCGCTGCACGGCGCGGTGCCGATCGCCACGGGCCTCGCGGCCGGGCGGCTCACCCTGCCTACCGATGAGAAGGTGTTGCACGTGGTGACCCGCTAGCGATCACGGAAGCAGGTAGGGCCCACATCTGCTCCGTACGTAACTCATCAGACAAAACCGGACGGATACCGCTCACCTGCACCCTCCCCGAACAGGGGAGCCCTGGTAGCCAGTAACATGCGGCGCCATGAGCTCCCCCACTGGGCCCGCGTCCGGCCTGCCCGTACGAATGCCGCGACCCCGCCAGCCCGGACGGCACCGTCGCCCCGAACCGCTGGTGGCTCCCGAGGGTGCGCCCGCGCTCGTCCTCGCGGTGCCGGGCACGCCCAGCGCCGCCACGCGCGGCCTCGCCGAGGAGGTCATGAGCATCGCCCGCTCCGAGCTGCCCGGCCTGGATGCCCGGATCGGGTACGTGGACGGGGACGACGCGGAGTTCCCCACGCTGCAGTCCGTGCTGGCGTGGGCCGCCGACGAGCGCATCGCCCGCTACGAGCAGGCCATCGCCGCCGGTGTCGAGGTCAAGGAGCCCGACGGCCCGGTGGCCGTCGTCATCCCGCTGCTGGCCGGCCCGGACAGCGCGCTGCTGCGCCGGGTCCGGCAGGCCGTGATGGAGAGCAAGGTCGCCGCCGATCTGACGGACGTGCTCGGCCCGCACCCGCTGCTCGCCGAGGCGCTGCACGTACGCCTGTCCGAGGCGGGTCTGGCCCGCGCCGACCGTGCGCGCCTGTTCACCGTGGCGACCGCCGCGGACGGCATCATCCTGGCCTCCGTCGGCGGTGACGAGGCCGTGCAGGCGGCCGGCATCACCGGCATGCTGCTCGCCGCGCGTCTGGCCGTGCCGGTGATGGCGGCGGCCCTGGACCAGGACGGCTCGATCGCCTCCGTCGCCGAGCGGCTGCGTTCCTCGGGTTCGCAGCAGCTGGCGCTGGCGCCGTATCTGATCGGCCCCGAGATCGACCCGGGCCTGCTGGCGGCGGCCGCCGCCGAGGCGGACTGCTCCACAGCGGAGGCGCTCGGCGCGTATCCGGCGATCGGCAAACTGGCCCTGGCCCGGTACACGACGGCGCTGGGCATCACCCCGCAGCAGCCGCAGGGCGCCCCGGCCCGCTGACCCGGCACCCGCACACCGCAAGGGCCCGCTCCCGTTGTGGAGCGGGCCCTGCGGCGCATCCGGGCTCCGCCGACCCGGCCGAAGACCGGACACGTCGAAAACCGGACACGTCGAAGAGGGAACAACGTCGAAGAGGGGAAGGTCAGGACGGGCAGGCGAGGGCCAGGCGGGCCGGAGCCCGCGTCAGTCGAAGACCACGCAGGAGGCGGCGGGCACGGCGACCGAGCCGTCGTAGCGGGGCAGTCCGGTCTCCGGATCGACCGCGAACCAGGTGACGTTCCCGGAGCGCTCGTTGGCCGCGTACAGGAAGCCCGCGTTCTCGGCCAGCGCGCGCGGCCAGTGGCCGCCGCAGGGCACCGTTCCGGTCAGCCGCAGTCCCTCGCCCTCGACGGCGAACGCGGACAGGACGTCCTCGCCTCGGGTCGCGGTCCACACGAACCGGCCGTCGGGCGAGACGACGATGCCCGACGGATAGGCGTCCCCGGTCGGCGCGCCCGGCAGGACCGGCGTCTCGGTCAGCGGCCGCAGCGAGCCCGTCTCGGCGTCCCAGCGGCACACGGTGACGGTCGGGGTCAACTCGTTGACGACGTAGGCGAACGTCCCGTCCGGGCCGAAGGCGAGATGGCGGGGGCCGCAGCCGGGACGGAGGGCGATCTCGCGGTGCAGCACGGGCGTTCCCCCGTCCAGGGTGCACACCCGTACCGAGTCCGTGCCGAGGTCGACGCTGACGGCCCAGCGACCGCTGGGATCCGGCTGCACCTGATGGGCGTGCGGGCCGCGTTGGCGCCGCTCGTGCGGGCCCGCACCGACGTGCTGGAGTACCCCGGACCGGGCACCGGCCAGCGTGCCGTCGGCGCGCACGGGCACGGCGGTGACGCTCCCGGAGCCGTAGTTGGCGGTGAGCACATGCCCGGCGTACAGGCTCAGATGGGTGGGTCCGCTGCCGCCGACCGGAACCGGCGGTCCGGCCAGAACCGGCTTGTCGTCCTTGACCCGGTACGCGGCCACCGCCCCGTCGGCCGTCTCGCTGACGGCGTACAGCGTGTCCCCGTCGGGTGACAGGGCCAGGTACGACGGGTCGGGCACGCCCTCGACGCCGCCGAGCACGGCGAGCGCACCGCTGTCCGGATGGACGGCGGCCGTCACAAGACCGGGCCCTCCCGCCGCCGTGAACGACCCGATGAAGGCCCTGTACCGCCTGTAGCCGTCTGCCACCGCTGTCCCCTCTCGTGCGTGCCACGTCCCTCGTGCGTGCCGCGTCCGGGGCTGACGGTAGCAGTCGATCAGTGGCGGTCTAGACCAACCCCGCCGGTCAGGCATCGGTTACGCCCGGGGTGGCCCGCGGCGGCCGGGCACCGGCGGTCGCCGCGGCTCAGGCGCCGACGAGTCGCGTGCCGCGGCGGCTCGCCGGGCGTCGTAGCCGGACCGGCCGCGGCCCGAGTCCGGGGCCGCCACCCGGACGGCGCAGCACGGCTGTTCGGCCATGGGAGGCCGCGCGGGCCCCAGTTCCCGGACGTGCGAGGGCCGGGGGCGGCCCGCCCCGGCCCCGGTCCGGCGCGCGCCGCACGGCGTCCCTTCCTACCGTGGTCGCAGGCCAGCACAGGAAGGCGCCCGTATGCCCACCGACCCGATCCCCCCGCACCGGCAGCCCGCGCTGTCCCACCGCGCCCGCACCGTGCTCACCGGGCCCGACGTCCGGCGCCCCGGCCCTCTCGGATCCCCGTGACCACCGTCCAGGCGCGGGAGACCGAGCCCGTCGCGGACGAACGGCGCTGGAAGGCGCTCGCGGTCTGTCTGACGGCGGGCTTCATGACCGTGCTCGACACATCGATCGTGAACGTCGCCCTGCCCTCGATGGAACGCGGGCTGCGCGCCACCCAGGCCGATCTGTCCTGGGTGGTCTCCGGCTACGCCCTCACATACGGCCTGTTCCTCGTGCCCGCCGGGCGGCTCGGTGATCTACGGGGCCGCCGACAGGTCTTCCTCACCGGCCTCGGGTTGTTCACGCTGACCTCGGTGGCCTGCGGGCTGGCCCCGACGGGCACCTGGCTGGTGGTGTTCCGGCTGGTTCAGGGCGTGGCGGGCGGCCTGATCGCGCCCCAGGCGTCGGGGCTGATCCAGCAGATGTTCCAGGGCACCGAACGGGCCCGCGCCTTCGCCGCGTTCGGCAGCATCGTCGCCGTCTCGACGGCGGTCGGACCGCTGGCGGGCGGCCTGCTGATCGAGATGTCCGACAGCTGGCGCTGGGTGTTCTACGTCAACCTGCCGATCGGTCTCGCGGTGTTCGCGGCGGCGCTGCGGCTGCTGCCGAGGACCGCGCCGCGCGGGAACGCCGGTGAAGGTTTCGACGTGCCGGGCGTGCTGCTGCTCGGGTTCGGCGCGCTCGCGCTGATGCTGCCGCTGGTGCAGGAACAGGCATGGCCCGGCCGCGAAAAGTGGGCCCTGGTCCCGGTGGCGGTGCTGCTGCTCGCGGCGTTCTGGGCGTGGGAGCGGCGGCAGGGCGGGCTCGGCCGGGGTCCGCTCCTGGACCTGCGGCTGTTCACGCTGCGGTCGTTCTCGCTGGGCTCGCTGCTGAGCCTGGTCTATTTCGCCGGATTCACCTCGGTGTTCTTCGTCTACACCCTGTTCCTGCAGAACAGCCTGGGCTACAGCGCGCTGGCCGCGGGGATGGCCGCGATGCCGTTCGCGGTCGGCTCGGCGGTGGCGGCGCTGGCCGGCGGCCGACTGGTGGTCCACCACGGCCGCCGACTGGTGGTGTTCGGGCTGGCCGGGGTGGCGCTGGGGCTGGTGGGCGCCATCGCAGCAGTGCAGCGGGTGCCGGGCTCGGGGGTGGGGTGGGCGGCGGCGCTGCCGCTGCTCGTCGCCGGCGTCGGCTCCGGTCTGACCGTCTCCCCCAACACCACGCTGACGCTTGCCCGGGTGCCGCTGCGCCGGGCCGGGGCGGCCGGCGGGGTGCTGCAGACCGGACAGCGGATCGGGGCGGCGGCCGGGATCGCCGTGGTGGGAGCGGTGTACTTCGCACATCTCGCCAACCACGGGCGGGCCGTGCACGCGCTCCGGCTGGGCTTCGTGGCCTCACTGCTGTTCGTACTGGCGGCCCTGGTGCTGGCCGTCGCCGACCTGCGGGACCCCGGACCGGACAGCTGACCGGCCGCCGCCTGCCGGTGCGTGTCCGCTTCTGGCCTACTGATTGGCCACCGGCGCGTGTCCGCTCCTGGCCACTGACCGACCGCCGCCTGCCGGTGCGCGTCCGCTCCCGGTGGCTACGAGCCGCGTCGGGGTCGGCCTCTCCTGGTCCCCTTGGGCGCGGCGGAGCGGCCCTGCCGGGTGCGGCCGGTGGAGCCACCGGACGTGGGCTTCTGCCGGGCGGCGGCCTCGGGGCGCTTCCGCTTCGGCGGCGTCGGCTCGGGCTGCCCCGGCTGGCGGGTGCCCCGGCCACGGCTGCTGTTGGCGGTGCGTCCCCGCACGATCCCAATGAGGTCCTCGACCAGGTCGGTGGTGGCCTCCTCGGGCCAGCACAGGGCGACGGCCGATTGCGGGGCGTCGACAACCGTGCGGTAGGTCAGGTCCCTGCGGTGGTGCAGCCGGGCCAGTGACTGGGGGACGAGAAGGAGGCCCACGCCGGCCGCGACGAGTTCGACGGCGTCGGCCGTGGTGGCGGGCCGCTCGAAGGCCGGCTCGCCGGGCGGGGCGTCCCAGCCGAGGACGTCGTCGAGGGGGTGGCAGACGACCTCGTCGGCGAGGTCCGCGAGGGTCACCTCGTCCACGGCCGTGATCAGATGGTCCTTGGGGACCACCACGACCGTCGTCTCGGTGTACAGCGGGATCGCGCTGAAGTGCGTCCGGTCGACCGGAAGCCGGACGAGCCCCGCGTCGGCCGCGCCGGCACGCAGCACCTCGGCCGCCTCGGCGGCCGGCACCTGAGTGAGGGCGAGGGGGACGCCGGGCAGGCGCTCGTGCCAGATCCGCGCCCACTTGGCGGGCGTCGCTCCGGGGACGTACGCGAGCCGGAACGACGGTGTTTCCTCCGGGTCTGTCACCGGGCCAAGCCTACCGGCCGTGGCGGGCGGCCCCGTACCCGGCCGATACCCTTGGGGCCATGAAGTCGCAGCAGAGCACCCAGACGATGAAGCCCGCGACCGCGGCGAAGAAGCTGGGTGTGTACCTCCCCGCCACCCCCGCAGAGTTCCAGGAGGGTGCCGTCACGCGCGCCGAGCTGAACCGGCTCCAGAGCGAGCCGCCCGAGTGGCTGTGCGCGCTGCGACGCAACGGCCCGCACCCGCGCCCGGTGGTCGCGGCGAAGCTGGGTGTGTCCATCGCGGGCCTCGCCCGCGGCGGGGTGACCGAGGCGCTCACCACCGAGCAGATCGAGTCGCTGAAGCGGGAGCGGCCGAGCTGGCTGGAGCGGGAGCGCATCACCCAGGCCGGGGTCCGCAAGGAGGCGGCACGCCTGAAGGAACCGCGGGAGGAGAACGCCGGGCAGGGCTGAGCGCCTCGCCCTGTGCGGGCCGGTTCTCGCGGGCCGGTTCAGCAGTCCGACGGCACCTTCCGGCTTGTCCCGTCTGACCTTGCCGTCGGATGCCGTCCGTGTCCTTGCCGCCCAGCGCTCGCTCCAGCCGGTTCCAGCCGTAGTACGGGCAGATGGCGGCGACGTCCCGCCCGATGGCATCGTTCTGCGCCTGCGACCACGGGTCCTCGCCGTCGCCGAGGTTGATGCACTCGAAGCCGGAGAAGTGCCGGTTGCCCCGGTTGCCGTCGGTGTCGGCCTCGTTGTCGGGCGGCGGCTTCGTCTCGTTGACGACGGCCCGCGCACGTCGCCGTCGCCGCCCTTGACCAGGGCGAGCGGCGCGAAGTGCCGGTCGATGTCGGCCGGTGCCGGCCAGTGTCCCCGTGTCGGCCGGTGTCCGCAGCAGGCGGCGGTGCGCCGGGTCGACGGGCCGGTCGACGCCGCCGGTGGCGGTGCGCACGGGAATCAGCGCGTGGTCGCCGGTGCGGTGGACGCCGTCCGCCGCGGGATACACCTCCTCGCCGTCCTCACCGTCCTCCAGAGGCAGCCCCGCCCCTCGGTCACCGTGATCGCACCGCCCTTGGGGGACGGGCACCTCAGCACACCCGCACACCCCCGTCGGAGGGTCCACAGCTCCCGCACCGCCGACGTCCGGGCGGGCCGCGGGCCGTACACAATCCACCGGCGCCGGATCCCATTCGGGCGCTTCTCGGGGTGCTCCTCCCGGACCGTGTTCCACAGGCGCGGAGGTCATTGTCAGTGGCTCGTCCTACAGTTCCCCTCACTTGATCACTGCGGTGCGGGAGGCATTCATGGGGTGGGTCACGGCGGGCGACTACGAAGTCGCCCTCGACGGCGGGAAGGTGGTGTGCCGCAACGCGGCAGGACGGCTGCTGAAGTCGGTCCCGCCCAAGCTCGCGGACGATCCCGCGGTCGTCGGGCTGCGGCAGCTCACCGAATGGCTGGAGCAGCACGAACAGCGGTGCCTGGCCGACGTGGAGCGGTGGATGGTGCGCTCGCTGCCGGTGCCGCTCACCGTCCTCACCCGGGTGTGGCCGGACCCGGCCTGGCAGTCCGCGCTGCGCGACGTCGTCGTCACGGGAGCCGACGGGCAGGTGGCCGGCTTCCTGCGGGACGCCGACCCCGAGCGCGGGCTCGGCCTCGTCGACCTCGACGGAGACACCGTGCGCACCGCCCCCGAACTCGTCCGCATCCCGCACCCCGTGCTCCTCGACGACCTGGAGGAGCTGCGGGAGTTCGCCGTCGAACTCGGCGTCGAGCAGCGCGCCCAGCAGCTCTTCCGCGAGGTGTGGCACCGCCCGGTGGCCCTCGACACCGAGGGCACGGAGGTCGCGGACTACGCGGGCGGAGCGTACAAGCAACTGCGCTTCCTGCACGGCCGGGCCACCCAGCTCGGCTACCGGGTGCGCGCGGGACACGCGGTCTGCTCCGTGCTGGAGGAGGGCCGCGGCACCGAGGCCCGGGTCTGGCTCGGCGACTACGACGGCTACGAGGAGACGGAGACCGGTCCGCTCCAGTGGGCCGACCCCGCGGGGCGGGTGCTGAGGCTCGGTCAGGTGGGTCCGGTCGCCTGGTCGGAGGGCATGCGGATGGCGGCCGCGCTGTACGCCGGGCGGGACATCGAGGACGAGGAGCAGGCGGCATGACGACCACGACGTACGACGACACCACCACGGCCGCGCTGCTGGAGGCGGGCGCCGTCCTGCCGCCGGGCAGCACCGGGCGCGAGGACGCCGATGTGCTCACCGTCCGCGTCTACGGCCACCCGGCCCTGGGCGAGCGGCGCGTCGTCCGGCTGGTGCCGGGCACCCTCGGCGAGGCCGAGGACCTCGCCCTGGAGTTCCTGGGCCTGGTCCGCGAGCCCGAGACGCCCGAGGTCGGGCAGGTGCGCCGGGAGACGCTGGGCTTCCCCGCCTGGGCGCTGGTCAACGACCCGGCCAACGGACACCACGCGCTGGCGCTGGTCAAGGACGTGGAGCGGCTCGCGCACCAGGCCAAGTCCCGGCCGGGCGCCGCCAAGGAGGGCTTCGAGGCGCTCGCCGACCGGCTCGGCCGGACCGTGCCACACTTCCTGCCCACCTTCCACGAGCAGGCGGCCCGGGTCTTCCTGCAGCAGGAGAACACGACGTATGCCGCGGCCTTCTTCGGCAAGGCCCGCGAGGCCGAGCGGGTGCACGCGCTCGCCGTGGACGAGGAACGGCAGCGCGCCGTGTTCCTGGAGTTCGCATTCGCCGGCGCGCTCACCGTCAAGGCCCTCAAGGAGCATGTGAAGGACCTCTCCCGCCGACTCGAACCCGCCACGGCGTGGGCGCAGTTCCGGCAGCTGACGGTGGAGCGGTGTGCGGCCGGCATGCCGCCGTACGCCTCGCTGCCGCAGGACGCCCGCGGACTCATCGCGGCGGCCGGACTTCCCCGGGTCGCCGAGGAGTGCGCCCTGGTCGCCGACCTGATCGCCTCCCCCGCCGCCGTCCGGGCCCCGGCGGGCTTCTGGACCGCCTATCGCGGCACGCTCCCGGTCCTCGCCGAACAGCGACCGGCCGTACGGGCCCGGCTGCTGGAGATCATGCCGGCGGGGCTGGGCCGCTCCGTCGAGGACGACGAGTTCTGGCTCTCCCTGCTCACGCAGAGCGGCGCGGACCGGCTCCTGACCGGTGAGGACGCTACGGCCGACGGGACCAACTCGGCACACACGGCCGACGGAACCGGCACGGCAGCCACTGCCCACGGAACCGACTCGACAGACACGGCCGACACGACCCGCGGGACCGACTCCGCAGACGCTGCCGACACGACCCACGGGACCGACGCGGCGGACACGGCCGACGAGGTCGACGCGGCGGACTGGCTGAGCCGTTGGGCGGCCTTCCGCAAGCACGGCGGCACCGTCTCCCGCCGCTCCCCCGCCACGCTCGCGCTCGTACGGCGGATGGCTTCGCGACTGCGCGCGACCGGCCGGCCGGTCGATCTCTTCACCGGCCGCTGGCACGCCGGCGCCGACCTCGACCTGCTGGACCTGTGCGTGGCCGAGGGCATCCCGCTGACGGTGCCCGGCCCCGAGGTGGCCGTACACCTGGCGCTGGACGGCTGGTTCTCCGACGATGCGCCGGACCGGCGCGACCTGGTGGCCGTTGCCGGGGATCCGCGGCTGCGCCGCCTGCTGCACCAGGCCGTCGGCGCCCTGGGCAACGGCCGGACGGCGGACGAGGTGTTGCGGCGCGTCGCCGCCCACCCGGTGCTGGGCGAGGTGCTGCGCGAGTGGCTGGACGAGGCGGCCGAACGGTACACGCGCGCGGTGGGTCTGCCCGCGGCCGACGCCGCGCTCGACCGGATGCGCCCCTTCCGCACGGTGGCCGCCGAGGTGGGCTCCGCCGCCGTCGCGCGGGTCGCCGGGCACGAGGTCGCGCCGCTGCTCGGCAGGACGTTGCGCGCCGGCGTCCTGGACGAGTTGGGCTGGCCCGCCCTGGAGGACGCGCTGCGGCTGCTGGACACCGAGACCAGGAAGGGCGAGGACAACGCACTGACCGTGCACGAGGCATGGCCCGCGCTGGTGCTGACCCGTCGGCACAAGGCGGTCGTGGTCGGTCCCGAAGGGATCCTGCTGGAGCACGACCTGCGCCTGCCCGAGGAGCTGGACCGCTGGCAGCGCCCCCGGTTCCGTTACGTGGACGGCGAGTTGCTGGTGATGTGGCGCAAGGGCAGCAAGCAGTCCGCCTACTGGTCCGCCCGCCCCGCCGAGGTGTTCACCCTCGGCGGCGAACAGATCTCCGCCTGGTGGTCCGGCCACGACATCGGCAGCCCCTCCATCCCGCTGCCCGGCGGCGGCCGCGCCACCGGCGGGCGCACCCTGCACGCCGGGGACACCGTCCTGCCGCCCAGCCGCCCCATCCTCGGTGACGGCACCTCCCACTGGCGGCAGGGGCGGCAGGGGCGGGAGACCGTCTGGCTCGAGTACGACCCCGCCACGGGCGCCCACGGGCGTGCCTCCCTGCCCGCCCTGCTGCGCGCGGGCATCCGCGAGGACGCGGCCCTGCGACCAGGCTCCTGCGAGGTGCTGCCGCTGCAACCCGGCCTGGAACACAGCCCGTTCGGCACGGACGGCACCGTGCTCGGCCGCTGGGTCCGTACGGAGGGGCAGGGCAGCGAGGCCCGGACGACCGCCGGGACACCGGACGGGCGGACGGTCGACCTGCGGGCGGACCCCGAGCGCCGCACCGCCCGCGTCCCCCTGGGCGCGCTGCGGCTGCCCGGCGGGGCCGAACCGGTAGCCGTGCAGTCGCAGCTGAGGATCGGTCTGTACCCGGCCGACGACACCTCCCTGGGCGGCGAACTCGGCTGGGTCGTCCAGCACGAACAGGGCGGGGAGTTCGCCGCCGGCACCCCCTTCGTCCCGCCGATCGCCTTCTGGCACGCGCTGCGTCCGCGTGACGAGCAGGGCTCCGCGGTGCTGCGCGCCCTGACCGACGGCCTGGCGGCCGAGCTGCTCGACCGCGCGGCGACCGCGCTGGCCGGCCGTCAGGAGGCGCTGGACCGCGCCGGGAACCAGGCCGCCAAGGCCGCTGTGCCGACGGCGGACGAGGTCGTCCTGGGCGCCGTGGCGCCGGCCCTGCCGCAGCTGACCGCCCCACGGCTGCTGACCGGGGTGGCCGGGCTGGTCGGCAAGGCGCTGCGTCTCGCCGAGTCCGCCGCCGTCTTCGCGACGCCCCCGCAGGAACGCTCGCGGGAGCCCCGTAACCGTACCGAGGGCATGTTCGCCGACTACCGCCCCCGGCACGGCGAGGACCGCACGCTGCACGACGCCACCAGCGGGCTCGCGCAGCTCAACGGCTGGTGGGGCCGGGAGCAGTGGAGCGTGCTGCGCCAGATCCGGGCGGTGAACCACGTACTGTCCGGGCGGCCCGCCGACGGCAAGCCGCTGCCCGGCCAAGAACGGCTCGCCACCCTGGCCGACGGCTGGCACAGCGAGGAGTACACCGTGCCCGGCGGCGGCATGGTGTGGCCGTCCGTGCTGGCCGCGCTGCGCCCGCTCGCCTACCGTGCCGCCTCGCCCGCCCTGCCCGACGCGGAACGGGAGGCGCTGCTCCTGCTCCTTGAGGCGATCACCGAGGGACCGCTCGCGGCCCCGGACGGTGTGCTCCGCGAGATCGTGCTGAGCGAGCCGCACGACAAGCAGCAGCGCGCCGGCCAGGTGCTGCGCCGCGGCGCCCGCACCGTGGTGGTGCTGGGCTGCCAGGGCGTCGACTCCGAGCAGGACAGCGTCGACTGGCTGGCCCTGGACCACGACCCGTCCGCCGTGTTCGGCGCGGTCGCCCACTTCACGCTGGACAAGGAGACCCGGCACGCGTCGGGCATCCCCGCCGAGCGGCTCGCCGCCGTCACCACCCTGATTCGGGACAAGGGCGCCGCGCCCTGGCGGTCCGACGCACCGGCCGCGCTCACCGCCGCGACGCGCGAGAGCCTCGGCCCCCTCCAGGCCGCCGTGCTGCTCGCCGGGCGGCCGCAGCGGCCCAGCGCCGAGGCGCTGGCCGCCATCGGGCTCAAACCGCGGCAGAAGGACCTGGCCGACGGCATGCTGGGCGCCCTCGGGCAGCCGGACGCGGCGGCGCTCGTCGGGGCCCTGCTGCCCACGGACCCCGCCGACCTGTGGACCGTCGGACCCGACACGCAGGCCGCGGCCCGGGTGTGGGCCGAGCGCCTCGGCTCGCTCGTCCGCTTGCCAGAGGAGATGGCCGGCGACCTCTCCGGGGTGCCCGTCGACGCCGTCGAGAACATGCTGAACCCAGGCCGGACGCCGTGGCTGAGCCGCACCACGGTGCAGCGAGCCGACGAGGACGGCAACCTCACCGCGGACGACCCCTCGGCCATCCCCGGCCGCTACGACCTCACCCGGGCCGTCGACGCGCTGGCCGCGCTCGCCTACGGCCTGCCGTACGGGCATCCGCTGCGCGCCGCCCTGCCGGACGGCCTGGCCGCCCTGCGTCGGCGCGTCGCCGACCCGGAGCTCCTCCTGGACCTCGACGTGCAGTGGACCGAGAAGGGCAGGTCGACCTCCGTCGAACTGCGCAAGGCGTACGGCCTTCCCAAGAGCGGAGGTGCCGATGAGCAGGGCTTCACCCGGGTCGGCGACGCCCTCATGCTGCTCCCCTGGTACCAGAGCACCGAGACCGTCCTGGTCCGCCCGGCCGCGTTCACCGGCCCGGACGACGCCGTCTTCGGCCTCGTCGAGGGGCTGGTGGGCCGCGGGGGCGGCGGCGGGCTGCGGGCGCTGCGGGCCGTCCTGGGCGAGGAGCTGGGCGGGGCGCTCGCCGTCGGTGCCACGGGCCCCGCGGGATACGCCCAGGATCCGGCGGTGAGCGTGCCCGCGCTGGTCGCCGAGGTCGCCGCCGTACACGGCCTGAGCGAGGACGCGGCGGCGCTCTACCTCCAGCTGCTGGCCCTGCCCGATCCGACGGACCGCAACCGCGCCCGCTGGACCGGCTGGCGGCCCGCCCGGATGAAGCAGGCCCGCGCCGAACTGGCCGCGACCGACCTGGTCGTGGAGGCCAAGCGGCCGCGCGCCGGGCGCACCCTGTTCCTGCCCTGCGGCTGGTACGACCTCAAGTCCCCGGCGCTGCCCGTGGAGACCTGGAAGGAAGGGCTCTACCCGATACCGGACCACGTCCGTGCCGTTCCGCTGCTGCCGGTGCCCGAGCTGTTCGCCCGCGCCTGGGACCGGGTGCGTGCGGGCGACGCGCCCGCGTACGAGGAGCTGACCACGCGGGCCGCCCGCAGGGGGCGCCGCCGATGACCGCGCCCTCGTCGGCCGGTACCGCCGACGAGGGCCCCGAGGGACCGGGCGCCGCCGCCGTGCGGCGCCCGGTGGTGCCCCGGGCCCAGAACGCCGAGAACGCCGAGAACGACCGATGTCCGCACCACCCCGAAGGACCCCGCCGATGACCGCCACCCTCGCCCCCGAACCGATCCGGCAGATTGTCCCGCCCGAGGACCGTCACGCCACCGAACTGGCCTTCCTCGCCGCGTACGACACCGGGCCGCGACCGCCCGCGTGGCGGCTCACCCCACGCGCCGTCGTCACCTTCGTCATGGGCAGCGACGGCCGGGCGCTGCGGCTGCCCGACGACGCCGACGTACCGGACGGGATACCGCGCCGGCTCGTGGTGGAGGGCAAGTTCGTCGGCGACCGGGCCCTGGTCGAGCGGTGCGTCGTCACCCTCGCCGGGGAGCGCGGCCTGCTGCTCGTCGGCGAGCCGGGCACCGCCAAGTCGATGCTCTCCGAACTGCTGTCGGCCGCCGTGTGCGGGACCAGCGGGCTGGTGGTGCAGGGCACCGCGGGTACCACCGAGGACCAGCTCAAGTACGGCTGGAACTACGCCCTGTTGCTGGCGCAGGGGCCCAGCCGGGCGGCGCTGGTGCCCTCGCCCGTGCTGACCGCGATGACCCGCGGCGGCATCGCCCGCGTCGAGGAGGTCACCCGCTGTCTGCCCGAGGTGCAGGACTCCCTGGTGTCGCTGCTGTCCGAGCGGCGCATCGCGGTCCCCGAACTGGCGGGCACCGACGACGCTTTGGCGCACGCGGCGCCCGGGTTCAATCTGATCGCCACCGCCAACCTGCGCGACAAGGGCGTCTCGGAGATGTCCGCCGCGCTCAAGCGCCGCTTCAACTTCGAGACGGTGGGCCCCATCGGGGACCTCGATGCGGAGACCGCGCTGGTGCGCGGCCAGGCCCGGGCCTCGGTGGAGCGGGCGGGTGCGCCCTTCCGGGTGGACGACGCCGTGCTGGAAGCCCTGATCACCGCGTTCCGGGACCTGCGGGAGGGGCGGTCGGCCGAGGGCTGGGAGGTCGAGCGGCCGTCCACCGTGATGAGCACCGCCGAGGCGGTGGCCGTGGCCGGTGCGCTGGGGCTCGCCGCCGCGTACTTCCCCGGGGACCGTGATGTGCTCGGGCTGCTGCCGGGGCATCTCCTAGGGGTCGTGCTCAAGGACGACCCGGCGGACGCGGCCCGGCTGCGCGGCTACTGGGACGGTCCGGTACGGCGCCGGGCCGAGCAGGGGTCGGCGACCTGGCGCACCCTGTGGGACCTGCGCACCGTGCTGGAGGGCTGACGGCCGTGTCCCTCGCCCCCGCCTCCCCCGAAGAAGCCGTCGCCGCCCTCACCGGTCCGACGGCGCCCTACCTCATCGGCGTACGGCATCACGCGCCGTCGCTGGCCGCGGCCGTGCCCGCGCTGCTGGCCGCGGCGCGGCCGGACGTGCTGCTCGTCGAGCTGCCCGCGGAACTGCAGGACTGGCTGCCCTGGCTCGCCCACGAGGAGACACGGGCCCCGGTCGCCCTCGCCGCCGCACCGGCCGCCGGGGGCGGCGGGGCGGCCTTCTATCCGTTCGCCGACTTCTCGCCCGAACTCGCGGCGGTGCGCTGGGCGGCACGGCACGCCGTACCGGTCGTGGCCTGCGATCTGCCGCTCGCGGACCGGGCGTGGACGGCGGACCGGACGCCGCACCCGCGGGCCGACGCCACCGCCGGTCCGGACGCCGACGGGGGGTCGCGGGACGACGGGGCGGGCGACGGCGGGCCCTGCGGGCCCGCGCGGGAGCCGGGGTCGCCCGGCCTTGCCGGGGCACTGCGCTCACAGGTCACCGGCCGTCCGGGTGAGGATCTCTGGGATCGGCTCGTGGAGGCCGCCGCACCGGGTTCGCCGCCGGAGGCGCTGCGGCGGGCGGCGCTGCTGGCGGGGTGGGCACTGCGCGCGGACGCGGCGGCCTCGGGCGGTGTCCCGGAGCTGGATCTGCGGCGCGAGCGCTGGATGCGCGCGCGCCTGGCCGCGGCCACCGCCGGGGGTGAGCGGGCCGCCGTCGTGGTGGGCGCCTTCCACGCCCCGGCGCTGGCCGCTTCGGGCACCGCGCCGGACCAGCCGCCGCCGCCCGCGGTCGGTACGCCGCAGCAGCGGCCGGTGCCGGAGGGCTCCCCGTCGAAGCAGCCGCCGGCACCCGGTCTCCGCCCGTCGGACGGCCGCGGACCGGGGTCCGCGGACCCGGCCCGCCCCGCCTGGACGACCTCGCTCATCCCCTACACCTACGCGCTGCTCGACGAGCGCTCCGGCTATCCCGCGGGGATCCGTGACCCGGAGTGGCAGCACCTGGTCCTCGGCGCGGCAGGCGACCCGGATGCGCTGACCGAGGCACTGACCCGGGCGGCCGTACGGATCTGCGCCCAACTGCGGACCCTCGGGCATCCGTCGGGTCCCGCCGACGCACGCGAGATCAGCCGGCTCGCCGGTGACCTCGCGCGGCTGCGCGGGCTGCCCGCGGCCGGCCGGGGCGAGCTGGTCGAGGCGGTGCAGACGGTGCTCGCGCAGGGCGAACCGTACGGTCGGGGACGGGCCGTGGCC
>NZ_JBSGBN010000120.1:0-30314 GCF_053601275.1 Streptomyces sp. NPDC004752
CAGCGCGTGGCGCAGGGCCGCGCGCGGGGCCTCCAGGACGGGCAGTTGGGCGGGGGTGACGGCGACGCCGGGCCAGCGGCCGGGCACCGCGCGCTCGGCGGTGCGGCGGCAGCGCGGGCAGTCGTCGACGTGCCGGACCAGTTCGCGCCGCACGGTGCTGCTGAGGACGAGCTGGTGGTCGCCGGCGAGGCGGGCCACCCCGGGGCAGCCGCCGGTCTCCACGACGGCGAGCGCGGCGCGCGTGCGCTCGACCTCGCAGGCGGCGGAGGCGAGCAGTTCGCGGGCGGCGGCCTGGTCCATGCCGAGGACGGCGGCGACCTCGTGGACGGCGAGGTGGTGGCGGACGGCGAGTTCGAGCGCCTCGCGCTGCTCCGGGGTGGTCCCGGCGGCCTCCGGCCAGGCGAGCAGGGCGAGTTCGCGGCGCCGCCGCTCCCGGACCTCATCGGTGAGCGCCGGTTCACCGGCCTGCGCGTCGGGCTGCCGCCCGCCGTCGGACCCTCCCCGGCCGTCGGACCCTCCCGCACTGTCGGAGCCTCCCGCGGTGCCGGGCCGCTCCTCGCTGCCAGCCCGCCGCTCGGTATCCGGCCGCCGCTCGGTGGCGGACCGGCCCGCCGCATGGGTGGCCTGACGTTTCTGCTTGGCCTCGGCCAGCTTGCGCAGGCATGCCCAGCGGGCCAGCGCGTACAGCCAGGCCCTGCGGTCATCGGCCGACTCCGGCTCACGGTGGCCGCGGCGCTCGGCCAGCGCGAGCACATCGCCGAGCGCCGCGGTCGCCGTGTCGTGGTCGCACAGCACCGCGAGGCAGTAGGTGAACAGGCCGTCCAGGTAAGGCTCGTAGCGCGGTGGCATGCGCTCCGCCAGCGTGCGCGCCGCCGCTCGGTCGCGCACCTCCCGGTGTGCTCGATGTGCGCCGGTGGTGCGGGTGGGGGTCTCCGGGCTGCTGCTCATCACCTGTGCGACCGTAGGCGGCCGTGGATGGGCCCTTCCTGCACCTTGAGCAGTTTTAATTCGTACGGGTGAAACGATCCCTCATAAGGGGACAGGAACGTCTCATTCCGCGGACTGTCGCTGACGGCGCACGGCCGACCGCGGCGGTCCCGGCGGCGGCCCCGTACCCGCGTTGTCAGTGCCGGCCGTTACGGTTTCGTCCATGGCTGCCCGTACCAAGACCACCAAGGATCGCCCGTCCTACCGCTGCACGGAGTGCGGCTGGCAGACGGCCAAGTGGCTCGGCCGCTGCCCCGAGTGCCAGGCGTGGGGGACGATCGAGGAGTACGGCGCGCCCGCGGTGCGGACGACGGCGCCGGGGCGCGTCACCACCTCCGCGCTGCCCATCGGCCAGGTCGACGGCCGGCAGGCCACCGCCCGCTCGACCGGCGTGCCCGAGCTGGACCGGGTGCTCGGGGGCGGCCTGGTGCCCGGCGCGGTGGTGCTGCTCGCGGGCGAGCCCGGTGTCGGCAAGTCCACGCTCCTGCTCGACGTGGCGGCCAAGTCGGCGAGCGAGGAGCACCGCACCCTCTATGTCACGGGTGAGGAGTCGGCGAGCCAGGTGCGGCTGCGCGCGGACCGCATCAAGGCCATCGACGACCATCTGTACCTCGCCGCCGAGACCGATCTGGCCGCCGTCCTCGGCCACTTGGACGCGGTCAAGCCGTCCCTGCTGATCCTCGACTCCGTACAGACGGTCGCCTCCCCCGAGATCGACGGTGCGCCCGGCGGCATGGCCCAGGTGCGGGAGGTCGCCGGGGCCCTGATCCGCGCCTCCAAGGAGCGCGGGATGTCCACGCTGCTGGTGGGCCATGTCACCAAGGACGGCACGATCGCGGGTCCACGGCTGCTGGAGCACCTGGTGGACGTGGTCCTCCACTTCGAGGGCGACCGGCACGCGCGCCTGCGCCTGGTACGCGGGGTCAAGAACCGGTACGGCGCGACGGACGAGGTGGGCTGCTTCGAGCTGCACGACGAGGGCATCACGGGCCTCGCCGACCCGAGCGGGCTGTTCCTGACCCGGCGCGCCGAACCGGTCCCCGGCACCTGCCTGACCGTGACCCTGGAGGGCCGCAGGCCGCTGGTCGCCGAGGTGCAGGCGCTGACGGTCGACTCGCAGATCCCCTCCCCGCGCCGTACGACGTCCGGGCTGGAGACCTCCCGGGTGTCGATGATGCTGGCGGTGCTGGAGCAGCGCGGCCGGATCAGCGCGCTCGGCAAGCGGGACATCTACTCCGCGACGGTCGGCGGGGTGAAGCTCTCCGAGCCCGCCGCCGACCTCGCCGTCGCCCTGGCCCTGGCCTCGGCCGCGAGCGACACCCCGCTGCCGAAGAACCTCGTCGCGATCGGCGAGGTGGGGCTGGCGGGCGAGGTCAGACGGGTGACGGGCGTGCAGCGCAGACTCTCGGAGGCGCACCGCCTGGGCTTCACGCACGCGCTCGTGCCGGGCGACCCGGGCAAGATCCCTCCCGGCATGAAGGTCCTGGAAGTGGCCGACATAGGGGACGCGCTGAGAGTGCTGCCGCGTTCCCGTCGCCGAGAGGCCCCGCGGGACGCGGAGGACCGCCGGTAGACTTTGCCCTGGTCTCGCCCGTCCGTACGAACATCGTGCGGGAAACGGGGGCGCCCCAGAACCTGCGACCGGAGGAGTGCAGTGGCAGCCAACGACCGGGCAGCAGCTCCCGGGAAGTCCGGTGGGAGTGCCGGTTCCGATGGCCGGATGCGCGCCTCGCTGAGCGCCGTGGCGCCCGGTACGGGCCTGCGCGACGGCTTGGAGCGGGTTCTGCGCGGCAACACCGGCGGACTGATCGTGCTGGGCTGCGACAGGACCGTCGAGGCCATGTGCACGGGCGGTTTCGTGCTGGATGTGGAGTTCACCGCGACCCGGCTGCGTGAGCTGTGCAAGCTCGACGGCGGCATCGTGCTCTCCTCCGATCTGTCGAAGATCCTGCGGGCGGGCGTCCAACTGGTCCCGGACCCGACGATCCCGACCGAGGAGACCGGCACCCGGCACCGCACGGCGGACCGGGTCTCGAAGCAGGTGGGCTTCCCGGTGGTCTCGGTGTCCCAGTCGATGCGTCTGATCGCCCTGTACGTCGACGGGCAGCGCCGGGTCCTGGAGGACTCGGCGGCGATCCTCTCCCGCGCCAACCAGGCGCTCGCCACCCTGGAGCGCTACAAGCTGCGCCTGGACGAGGTCGCGGGCACGCTGTCGGCGCTGGAGATCGAGGACCTGGTGACCGTCCGCGATGTGTCGGCCGTCGCGCAGCGCCTGGAGATGGTGCGCCGTATCGCCACCGAGATCGCCGAATACGTGGTCGAACTGGGCACCGATGGGCGTCTGATCGCCCTCCAGCTGGACGAGTTGATCGCGGGCGTGGAGCCCGAGCGCGAGCTGGTGGTCCGGGACTATGTGCCGGAGCCGACGGCGAAGCGTTCCCGCACGGTGGACGAGGCGCTGTCGGAACTGGACGCGCTCAGCCACGCCGAGCTGCTCGAACTCCTCACGGTGGCCCGGGCCCTGGGGTACACCGGCTCGCCCGAGGCGCTCGACTCCGCGGTGTCGCCGCGCGGCTTCCGCCTCCTGGCCAAGGTGCCGCGGCTCCCGGGCGCGATCATCGACCGCCTGGTGGAGCATTTCGGCGGCCTGCAGAAGCTCCTCGCCGCGAGCGTCGACGACCTCCAGACGGTGGACGGCGTCGGCGAGGCCCGAGCCCGCAGCGTCCGCGAGGGCCTGTCCCGCCTGGCGGAATCCTCGATCCTCGAACGCTACGTCTGACCCCCGACCCGGCGTCTGACCCCCGACCCGGCGGGCCCGTCGACGACGTGTCGCCCTCGGGCAGGGAAGTGTCGGCAACGCGTCGGCCGCGGACGGACCATGGCCCGTGGCGCGTCGACCGGGTGCGGCCAGGCGGCTGAAGCGGTCCACCGGCGGCACTCGCGCCACCCCCGGGGTTCGCTCCAGCCGACCGTCAGGCCGCGGGGTCGCCCCAGCCAGCCGTCAGATCCCCCGGGGTTCGCCCCCGTCGGCCGTCAGCTCCCCCTCGGTCCGCCTCAGCCCACCTCAGTCCCAGTCCACCCCGGGGTCCCCCTCAGCCCCCGTCAGTCCGTCCTCAGTCCGCCGTCAGTCCGCCGTCAGTCCGCCGTCAGGACGAAGGACGTCTGGGTCTTGTCGAAGCCGGGGGTTTCGGCTTCCACCAGGTAGGTGCCGGGGGCGGCCGAGCCGGCCGGGGGCGTGGCGCACTCGGGAGCGCTCGGCTTGCGGTCCCACTTCACGGTGGAGGTGATGCTGCTGCCCGCCGGCACCCGGTACACCAGGCTCCCCGCGCCCTTCGGGCAGTCGGCGGACGACCAGTAGGCGTCGCTGCCGTCCGCGGACGTGATGGTCAACACGGCCTTCCTCGGGCCGAGATCGGCCTTGCAGTCGCCGGACGACGCATTCTTCGCCGTGAGTTCGAAGGTGGGCGTCTGACCGGGCGCGTACGAGTTGTGCCGGCTGCGCAGGCTCAACGTCACCGCTCCGGGCGTGCAGTTGGGCAGCCCGGAGGACGCGGGGAGGGTGGGTCCCGTACCGGTACCGCCGCTGCCGGACCCGGCGCCCGCTCCCGTACCGGACCCCGCCGAGTCGCCGCCGGCCGCCCCGGGGGAGCCGCCGGAGCCCTCGGAGGCGCCGCCGTCGCCCGCCCCCGTGTCGTCGCCGCCCGATCCCCCGCCGCTCGACTCCTCGCGCCCGCCGGGGTGCTGGCTGATCGCGGACCCGGAGGGCGTCGGTCCCGGCGTGATCGTGGACGCGGGGTTCTTGCCGTTGGACCCGTCGGCGCTCTTCTTCTCGCCCCCGCCGCCCGAGGTCACGATCCAGGTGATCAGCAACGCCAGCACGGCGACCGCCGACAGCAGAAAGACCCTCCGGCGCCAGTAGATGGAGGAGGGAAGCGGACCGATCGGATTGCGCAGAGATCCCACGGCGCAAACTGTACGAGAGATCGGCGCGCTTGCTTGCGCCACCCGCCGCCAGGAGTCCAACTTTTCCGGATCATCATCCCGGTAACTGCCGTCGGGAGGAGCGCCCTTCAACCGCCACGCGCCCCGGCCCGGCGGGTGCAGCGGATCATGTCAGCCCCACCCGTGGCAGGATCGGAAGGGCCATGACTGAGAAGCTCCACGCCCCCGTGATCGCCTGGTTCGACGCCCATGCCCGCGACCTCCCCTGGCGCCGCCCACAGGCGGGCCCGTGGGGCGTGATGGTCAGCGAGTTCATGCTCCAGCAGACGCCGGTCAACCGCGTACTGCCGGTCTACGAGCAGTGGCTGGCCCGCTGGCCGCGCCCCGCCGACCTGGCCGAGGAGGCCCCCGGCGAGGCCGTCCGCGCCTGGGGCCGACTCGGCTACCCGCGCCGCGCCCTGCGGCTGCACGGCGCCGCGGTCGCCATAGCGGAACGGCACGACGGCGACGTACCGACGGACCACGCGCAGCTGCTCGCGCTGCCCGGCATCGGCGAGTACACGGCGGCGGCGGTGGCCTCGTTCGCGTACGGGCAGCGGCACGCCGTGCTCGACACCAATGTGCGCCGGGTCTTCGCGCGGGCGGTCACGGGCACGCAGTACCCGCCGAACGCCACCACGGCCGCCGAGCGCAGACTGGCCCGCGAGCTGCTGCCCGAGGAGGAGCGCACCGCCGCCCGCTGGGCCGCCGCCTCCATGGAGCTGGGCGCGCTGGTGTGCACGGCGAAGAACGAGACGTGCCAGCGCTGCCCCATCGCCGACCAGTGCGCCTGGCGGCTGGCGGGCAAGCCGGAGCACGAGGGTCCGCCGCGCCGCGGCCAGACATACGCCGGGACCGACCGCCAGGTGCGCGGCAAGCTCCTCGCCGTGCTGCGCGACGCGCACGCCCCCGTGCCGCAGGCCGCCCTCGACCGAGTGTGGCACGAGCCGGTGCAGCGCGCCCGGGCGCTGGACGGGCTCGTCGCAGACGGTCTGGTGGAGCCGCTGGCGGGTGGCCGTTACCGGCTTCCGCTGAGCTGACGTACAGACAAGTCACAGCACCGAACGGCCCAGTTCCGCATCATCACCACGGACAAAAAGCATCAAAACGGGATAGAAGGATTGCCCTCTTTACCCCCTCCCTACTTCCGTTACACAACCGACGGACAGCCGAGTGCCATCCGCAGGCTGCTCCGCACAGCCCCGTGACAACCGCTCCGTACCTTCATTTCTGTGCCCGGCACGACCAACCGGGACCACGGCAAGGACAGGCGCGGAGCCGGAAGCAGTACGGGGAACGGAGGCGGTTGGAATGGCGCAGGGCGAGGTGCTCGAATTCGAGGAGTACGTCCGCACCCGGCAGGACGCGTTGCTGCGCAGCGCCCGCCGACTGGTTCCGGACCCGGTCGACGCCCAGGACCTGCTCCAGACGGCGCTCGTGCGGACGTACGGCCGCTGGCACGACATCACGGACAAGCGCCTCGCCGACGCCTATCTGCGCCGGGTGATGATCAACACGCGGACCGAGTGGTGGCGGGCGCGGAAACTGGACGAGGTCCCCACCGAGCAGCTGCCGGACGCGTGCGTGGACGACGCCACCGAGCAGCACGCCGACCGCGCGCTCCTCATGGACATCATGAAGGTGCTCGCTCCGAAGCAGCGCAGTGTCGTGGTGCTGCGACACTGGGAGCAGATGTCCACGGAGGAGACGGCCGCCGCCCTCGGCATGTCGGCCGGAACGGTCAAGAGCACGCTGCACCGGGCGCTCGCCCGGCTCCGCGAGGAGCTGGAGTCCCGCGATCTGGACGCACGCGCGCTGGAGCGTGAGGAGCAGGAGCGTTGCGCGGCCTGACGGACGCCGGGCCCAGTGCCCGGGGGGGTGTGCAGGCGGTGATCACGGCGGTGGCCGTGCTCGCCGCCCTCGCCCTTTTCGTCGCCGCCTGCGCCACCGGCGGCACCGGCGCCCGCGACGAGGGGCCGGCGCACGCCGACTCGGTCGCGGGCGCGGCGGCCTCCCCCGCGCCCAGCCCCTCCGAGAGCTACCAGCGGGTGAACGCGGTCACCCTCGTCCAGGACGACCCGAAGGTCTCGGCCGCGGTCAAACGGGCCCTCAAGCCGTGCGCCGCCGATGAGTATCCGGTCGACGTGTCCTACGGCAACCTGACCGGATCGGCCGGCGACGACGTCGTGGTCAACGTGCTGACCTGCGGCGACGCGGTGGGGGTCGGCTCGTATGTGTACCGGGACGAGGGCGGCGGCCGATACCGGAACGTCTTCAGGGCGGAGGAGTCCCCCGTCTACGCGGAAATAGACCGCGGCGATCTGATGGTGACCAAGCAGGTGTACGAGAAGGGCGACCCGGTCTCCAGTCCGTCCGGCGAGAACGTGATCACCTACACCTGGACCGCGGGCCGCTTCACCGAGGAGTCCGCCCACCACACCGACTACGGCAACGCGGCCGGCGGCGGGGCGTCACCGGTGCCGGAACCGACACGCGCACCGGAAAGCTGACGGCGAGCGCGGACAACCCAGCACACGACACCGACGTCACAACGGACAACCCAGCACACGACACCGACGTCACAACGGTGACGGCACGAAAACCCCACGAGGACTGAGAGCACCGGGATGGCAGACCAGACCCACGTCCTGTTCGTCGAGGACGACGACGTCATCCGTGAGGCCACCCAACTCGCCCTGGAGCGGGACGGTTTCGCGGTCACCGCGATGCCCGACGGGCTGTCGGGTCTGGCCGCGTTCAGGGCCAGGCGTCCCGACATCGCGCTCCTGGACGTCATGGTCCCGGAACTGGACGGGGTGAGTCTGTGCCGACGTATCCGCGACGAGTCGACCGTGCCGGTGATCATGCTGTCGGCGCGCGCCGACTCCATCGATGTCGTACTGGGCCTGGAAGCGGGCGCCGACGACTATGTGACCAAGCCCTTCGACGGTGCCGTGCTGGTCGCCCGCATCCGCGCGGTGCTGCGCCGCTTCGGGCACGCGGGCAACGCCGCGCGGGCCGAAGACCCCGGTGCGGAGTTGTCCGGCGGCGTGCTGACCTTCGGCGAACTGGAGATCGACACCGAGGGCATGGAGGTGCGCCGGGGCGGTCGGCCGGTGGCGCTCACCCCGACCGAGATGCGGCTGCTCCTGGAGTTCTCCTCCGCGCCGGGCACGGTGCTCTCCCGCGACAAGCTGCTGGAGCGCGTGTGGGACTACGGCTGGGGCGGGGACACCCGGGTCGTCGACGTCCATGTGCAGCGGCTGCGGACGAAGATCGGCCAGGACCGGATCGAGACGGTCCGTGGCTTCGGCTACAAACTGAAGTCCTGAGCGGGGCGGCGGCATGAGACGGTTCATTCGGCGTCCGGTCCGTGGAAGGGCGCTGCCCGTCGGCATCCGTACGGGACTGCGCTGGAAGCTGAGCGCGGCGATCGCGCTGGTCGGCGCGCTGGTGGCGATCGCGCTCAGCCTGGTTGTACACAACGCGGCCCGGGTCTCGATGCTGGACAACGCGCGCGACCTGGCCGACGAGCGGGTGCAGATCGCCCAGCGCAACTACGACCTGTCCGGGCGGCCGAACTTCCCCAGCATCAAGATCGACGACCGGGAGCTGCCGCCCGAGCTGCGGGAGAAGGTCGGGCAGGGGCGCCGAGCGACGTTCGTCACCGACCACGGCGGCCGGATGCCGGACATCTGGGCGGCGGTCCCGGTCAAGGACGGGCATGTGCTGTCGCTGCACACCCGCTTCACCGATCGCAGCACGGACGTGATGAAGGACCTCGACCAGGCCCTGGTCATCGGCTCGATCGCGGTCGTCCTCGGCGGCAGCGCGCTCGGCGTGCTCATCGGCGGGCAGCTGTCGCGGCGGCTGCGCAAGGCGGCGACGGCCGCGAACCAGGTCGCCAAGGGCGAGCCGGACGTCCGGGTGCGGGACGCCATCGGTGGTGTCGTACGGGACGAGACCGACGATCTCGCGCGTGCCGTGGACGCCATGGCGGACGCGCTCCAGCAGCGACTGGAGGCCGAGCGCCGGGTCACCGCCGATATCGCGCACGAGCTGCGCACCCCGGTGACCGGGCTGCTGACCGCCGCCGAGCTGCTGCCGCCGGGCCGGCCCACCGAGCTGGTCCTGGACCGGGCCAAGGCGATGCGCACGCTCGTCGAGGACGTGCTGGAGGTGGCCCGGCTCGACAGCGCCTCCGAGCGGGCCGAGCTGCAGGACATCGTGCTGGGCGAGTTCGTCGCCCGGCGGGTGGCCGCCAAGGACCCGCAGATCACGGTGCGCGTGGTGCACGAGTCGGAGGTCACCACCGACCCACGCCGCCTGGAGCGGGTGCTGTTCAACCTGCTCGCCAACGCCGCGCGGCATGGCAAGCCGCCCATCGAGGTCACCGTCGAGGGCCGGGTCATCCGCGTCCGCGACCACGGGCCCGGCTTCCCGGAGGAGCTGCTCGCCCATGGCCCGAGCCGCTTCCGCACCGGCAGCGAGGACCGCGCGGGCCAGGGCCACGGCCTGGGCCTGACCATCGCCGCCGGGCAGGCCCGGGTGCTGGGCGCCCGGCTGACCTTCCGCAACGTACGGCCCGCGGGGGCGCCGGAGGACATCCCCGCGGAGGGCGCGGTGGCCGTCCTGTGGCTCCCGGAACACGCCCCGACGAACACGGGCAGCTACCCGATGCCGACGTAGCGCTCCGCGCGCACGCAAGCGGGGCGGGGAGACCGGTGTGCGGCTGCCGCGCAGCGACCGCATCCGCGCCCGGCCCGGTGCACAAGGGCGGACCCGCACGGCCTGGCGCGCACGGCGCGGCGCACCCGACCCGGCCGCGCACGGGCGGGCGGTCGCGCACGGAGATCCTGCGGCGCATCGGTGGCTTCAGCTGCGGTCATGTCCGCGCTCGTCCCCAGCCGCGAGCGCCTGGACGCCGTCGCCGCCCAGCTCAACAGCCGCCCACGCAAAACGCTCGGCTGGGAAACCCCAGCCGAGCGTCTGCACAAACTGCTCGCCGTCCGACACAACCGATCATGTGTTGCGACGATCCCCGGAATCCGCCACCTGCCGCCGGGCGGGGCCTTCGGTTCGGGACCGGCTCAGACGGCCTCGGCCACCGGCGTCTGCGGCTGCGCCTCGGCGGCGTCCGCCGGGGCCTTCTGCGGTCCGCCCTTGAGCGGAACCTCCTTCACGAACAGCGCCGCGACCAGCACGGTCACCGCGACCGCCGTACCCAGCAGGAAGGCGCTGTGGGTGCCCGCGGACACCGCGTGCTGGTACGCCTCGCGCGCCACCGCCGGCAGCTTGGCCAGGCTCGCCGCGTCCAGTTGGGCGGACTGCTCGGTCATCTGCCGGCCCGCCGAGCCGGCCCGCTCCGCCATGACGTCCTGGACCCGGTGGTTGAACAGCGCGCCCATGATGGCGACACCGAAGGAGGAGCCGAGCGTACGGAACAGGGTGGTCGACGAGGACGCGACGCCCATGTCCTTCATCTGCACGCTGTTCTGCGCGACCAGCATGGTGATCTGCATCAGGCAGCCCATGCCCAGGCCCAGGACGGCCATGTACACGCCGGAGGTGAACCGGGAGGTGCCCGAGTCCATCAGTGACAGCAGATACAGACCGGCGACCATCAGCACACCGCCGGCGATCGGGAAGATCTTGTAGCGGCCGGTGTTGGTGGTGACCCGCCCCGCGACCATCGAGGTGACCAGCATCGCGCCGAGCATCGGCAGGAGCAGCAGTCCGGAGTTGGTCGCGGACGCGCCCTGCACCGACTGCTGGTACAGCGGCAGGAACAGCGTGGCGCCGAACATCACGAAGCCGGTGACGAAGCCGATGACCGACATCAGAGTGAAGTTGCGGCTGCGGAAGATGTGCAGCGGCAGCACCGGCTCGGCGGCCTTGGTCTGCCAGATCACGAAGGCGATCAGCGAGACGACGCCGATGGCGCACAGCTCCATGATCCGCGCGGAGGTCCAGGCGTACTCGGTGCCACCCCAGGTCGTCACCAGCACGATCGAGGTGATGCCGACGGTGAGCAGCGCGGCACCCAGGTAGTCGATGCGCGCCTTGGTCCGCTTCTTCGGCAGATGCAGCACCGCGCTGATCGCGGCCAGCGCGATCACGCCGAGCGGCAGGTTGATGTAGAAGGCCCAGCGCCAGCCCCAGTTGTCGGTGATGGTGCCGCCGACCAGCGGACCGCCGATCATCGCGAGCGCCATGACGCCGGCCATCATGCCCTGGTACTTGCCGCGCTCGCGCGGCGGAACGAGGTCGCCGATGATCGCCATGACGCCGACCATCAGACCGCCGGCGCCCAGGCCCTGCACGGCCCGGAAACCGATCAGCTCGCCCATGTTCTGGGCCATGCCGCTCAGCGCGGACCCGATCAGGAAGATTACGATCGAGGCCATGAAGGCGCCCTTGCGCCCGTGCATGTCACCGAGCTTGCCCCAGATCGGGGTGGCCGCCGCGGTGGCGAGCGTGTACCCGGTGACCACCCAGGACAGGTGCTCCAGGCCGCCCAGTTCGCCGACGATCGTCGGCATCGCCGTGCCCACGATCATGTTGTCGAGCATCGCGAGCATCATCGCGATCATCAGCGCGAGCAGGACCACGCGCACGCTCTTCGGCTGTTTGCCCTGCTCTTCGGATATCTCCTGGCCCGCCGGGGCCTGCTGCGTGTCCGCCATCGTCCGGTACTCTCCCTGCGGCGGCCACTTACTTGCCGCCCGGCTAGTTGACTACACTGGGGAAGGTAGACCCGTCACTAGCCGGTCGTCAAGTAAGTTTCCCCAGCAGCGCGAGGAGTACGAAAATGGGCGTCACCATGGACGGGACCAAGCAGCAGCGCCGCGGGAACACCCGCCAGCGCATCCAGGACGTGGCGCTCGAACTCTTCGCCGAGCAGGGATACGAGAAGACCTCCCTGCGCGAGATCGCCGAACGGCTCGACGTCACCAAGGCGGCGCTCTACTACCACTTCAAGACGAAGGAAGAGATCATCGTCAGCCTCTTCGAGGATCTGACGAAGCCGATGGAGGACCTGATCGCCTGGGGCGAGCAGCAGCCGCACACCCTGGCGACCAAGCAGGAACTCGTCCGTCGCTACAGCCAGTCACTCATGGACGCGGCGCCCCTGTTCCGCTTCATGCAGGAGAACCAGGCGACCGTGCGGGAACTGCGCATCGGCGACGCGTTCAAGGACCGCATGCGCGGCCTGCGGGACATCATCATCGACCCGGACGCGGACCTGGTCGACCAGGTCCGATGCGTGAGCGCCATCTTCACGCTGCACGCCGGGATGTTCGTCCTCCAGGACCTGGAAGGCGACCCCGAGAAGAAGCGCGCGGCCGTTCTCGAGGTCGCCGTCGACCTGGTGACACAGGCGCACAAGGGCGCCCGGGACACCGGGACTTAGACCCTCACGCCCTTGGCGCGCAGGAAGGCGACCGGGTTTATCGCGGAGCCGTAGTTCGGGGTCGTACGGATCTCGAAGTGCAGGTGCGGACCGGTGGTGTTGCCGGTGTTGCCGGACCGCGCGATGGGCTGGCCGGTGGCGACGACCTGGCCGGCCCTCACATCGACCCTCGACAGGTGGGCGTACTGGGAGTACGTCCCGTTGCCGTGCTTGATGACGATGGCATTGCCGTACGCGGGACCGTCACCGGCGCCGTTGCCACCGGCCTTCACGACGGTGCCGCCGTGCGCGGCGACGACCTCGGTGCCGATCGGCACGGCGAAGTCCTGGCCGCTGTGCTTGGCCTTCCACATGCCGCCGGCCTGGTTGAAGCTCGCGGTCAGCGCGTACTTCTTCACCGGGTCGACCCACGCGGCCGCGCCGGCGGGAGCCTGGGCGGCGACGGTCCTGGCCGTCACGGCGGTGGCGGGGGTCTGCACGGTGGCGGCGTCCGCGACCCCGCCCCCCAGTACGGCCGAGACGCCGAGACCGGCGGCAAGGACTGCGGTGCGGTTGCGAAGCAGGGACGTACGGGACAGGCGGGACGTGACGCGCTGGGACATCGAAACCTCGTGTGCTCGGGGACGGGAAACCCGGTCGGTGCACGGACGGCTCCCGGTCGGGCCGTCCCTTGGTAACCCCGGACCTGTCCCGCCTCCAAAACCCCCATCTACGAGGCGATCTAGTATGCGATAGGAAATTCACCTCCTTTCTTGACAAGAACCCCACCAATCGGACAAGCCTCCCAGCAGCGGCGAATCGACCCCAGGCGCCTGGAGCGAATGTCCCGATTTGTCACGACGCGAACTCTCACTAAGTGGGCTAGTAACGGACATTTCCCCTGTGCGGCATGTCACCGAGCCCCTGGATCCAATCCCCCGCGAATGTGACCGGCGCTACGCCGACCGTCGGCCTTTCCTCACCCACGCCGTGCAGCCCTGCCGTTCAGCGAGCCGGCCGCCCTGCCGAAGCCGCGTCGACGTCGCCGCTCGTAACCCCGGCTGAACAATCCGGTCCCGGCTGAACACTCCGGTTAGGCTCCATCCGTGTTTCTCGTTCGCGGCGGTACGACCACGGGGGTGGATGGATGGAGCCGACGGTACTGGGCAGCAAGCTCGCTTCCGGTGTGATCGGGCCGCTGGTGAAGAGGCTGATCGCCAGCGACGGCCCCGGCGCCGGACTCGTGGACAAACCGGTACGGCTGACCCAACTGGTGTCCTTCCGCGGCGAGAAGCGCACCCTCACCGAGAAGGACGTCCACCGGCTCGCCTCGCGCCTGGTGAAGCAGGCGGTGGACTCACCCGGCGAACCGCCCTTCCCGGCCGACGAACAGCCGGCCGTGGCCGACGCCCTCGCCCGCAGGCTGCTCACCCTCGGCGACCTGGACATGGACGACGCCCAGGCCGTCCGGCTCGGCCACCGCGAACTGGCCGAAATGCTGCGCCACGGCTCGGCCGCTGCCGACGGCCTGTCCGCGGACGCCGCCTTCTTCCTCGACTCCGCGACCGAATGGGCCTGCCTGCAGATCCTCGAGTTCTTCACCCGACGGTCCACGTTTGTAGCGCGCACCCTCGTCGAACAGACCCGCAACCAGGCCGAACTCATCGCCAAGGTGGACGAGTTGCTGGCCCGCGCCGCACGGCCCGACGCCCGCGACACCGCCTTCGAGCGCCGCTATCTGCCCCACGTCGCACGACAGCACGACCACATCACCATCTACGGCGTCGACCTGCGCGACTCCCCCGACCGCTGGCCCCTGGAAGTCGCCTATCTGAGCCTTCAGGCCACGGGCGACGACGCCGCGGGGGACGCCGACCCGGACGAGCACCCCTCCCCGGCCACGGTCCGCCTGGCCGCCGAGGACGCGCTGCGCGGCCACGACCGGGTGCTGCTGCGGGGCGACGCGGGCTCCGGCAAGACCACTCTGGTGCAGTGGCTGGCGGTGACGGCCGCTCTGCACGAGGACGGGCGCATCCCCTACGTCCTGCCCCTGCGCTCCCTGATCCGCGCGGGCGCGCTCCCGGCGCCCGCCGCCTTCCTCACGGCCGTGAACTGCCCGCTGTCACCGCCCGAAGGCTGGGCGGAACGCGTCCTGACCGCAGGCCGGGCCCTGGTCCTCGTCGACGGCCTGGACGAGATCCCGGCCGCCGAGCGGAACCGCACCCGTGACTGGCTGCTCGCGCTGCTGCACGCCTTTCCGGGCAACCAGTGGCTGCTGACCTCCCGCCCCACCGCCGTGCGCCCCGACTGGCTGGCTGCCGAGGGCTTCCAGGAGCGGGCCCTCGCGCCGATGCGCCCCGCCGACGTCGCCACCTTCGCCCACCGCTGGCACACGGCGGCCCGAGCCGAGCAGTACGAGGCGAAGCTCCTGGACGCCCTGCGCACCAAGCGCGACCTGGCCCGGCTCGCCACCAACCCGCTGATGTGCGGCCTGATCTGCGCCCTGCACCATGAGCGCCGCGGCTATCTGCCCACTGGCCGCAAGGAGTTGTACGACGCCGCCCTCACGATGCTGCTCTCCCGCCGGGACCGGGAGCGGGGCATGGGCGCGGTGGACGGCGTGGAGCCGTCCGAGGAGGCCCAGTTAGAGTTGCTTCAGCGCCTGGCCTACGCGCTGGTGCTGAGCGGCCGCACCGAGATGGACGTCGACACCGCCGAGGCGATCGTCGAGCGCTGTCTGCCGACCGTTGCGGCCACGGGTCCGACGGACGCGGCGACCGTGCTGCGCGGGCTGCTGCTGCGCAGCGGGCTGCTGCGTCGGCCCGCGGACGGCGTCGTGGACTTCGTGCACCGCACCTTCCAGGACTACCTGGGCGCGCGGTACGCCGTGGCGGAGGGCCACCTCGACGTCCTGGCCGGCCATGCCGACGACGCACAGTGGGAGGACGTCATCCGGATGGCGGTGGCCCACGCCCGCCCCCGGGAACGGGCCGCGCTGCTACGGCAGTTGCTGTCCCGCAACTCCCCACGGCTGACCCTGCTGGCGCTGGCGTGCCTGGAGCACGCGACGGCCCTCGATCCGGCGGTGCGGGCGGAGGTGGAGCGACGGGCGGCGGCCCTGATCCCGCCGCGTACCACCGAGGACGCGCGGGCGCTGGCCGAGGCGGGGCCACTTGTCCTGGAGCTGCTACCGGGTCCGGAGGGCCTGACGGACGAGGAGGCGCGGGGCGTGACGGTCACGGCTTCGGTGCTCGGCGCGGAGGAGCCGCAAGGGGCCCTCGCGGTGCTGCGCCGCTTCCGGGGCCATCGGGATCTGGACGTGCGGCGGCAGCTGGCCGGCACCTGGAGCCGTTTCGACACCGGGCAGTACGCGGCCGAAGTACTGGACCACCTGGATCGCACCGGCCTGCTGGTCACCTGCGAGTCGGCCGAGCAGCGCGCGGCACTGGGCGGGATGCGGCCCTGGCAGGGCCTGTCCTTCCGGGGCGAGCACGAGATCACGGAGATCGTGGCCGCCGTGCCCGACCCGGAGGCCGTGACCCTCGTGGAACTCCAGCGCAATCCCCTGGTCACCGACCTCGACGGCCTGCTGTCCTTCGGATCGCTCGGCGGACTGTGGCTGGCGGACTGCCCGAGCGCGACCGGCCTGGACCGGCTCGCCCCGCTGCCCCTCTCCGATCTCACCTGCGGCGGTGTCGCCGACCTCGGCGGTCTGCCCGCCCTGCGATCGCTGCGGCGGCTGTCCGTGGCCCAGGAGCTGCCCGGAGCCCGGCTCACCGACGCGCTGCCGGTGGATGCCCCGCTGGAGTTCCTGTTCCTCGGCAGCAACACCACGGACCGCACCGGCCTGCGCGGCCTGGCGCACTGGACCGGCCTGAAGACGCTCAGCCTCGGCCCGCTGACCACGGAAGTGACGGCCGCCGACTGGCGGGCGGTCACCGAACTGCCGGAGCTGACCCACCTCTTCCTGAACGCGCGGATCATCCAGGAGTTCCCGCGGTCCATCGCACGGATGCCGGAGCTGCCGGGCATCGAGGTGCTGCGGGTCGCCGCGATGACGGGCGAGGAGGATCTGGCCCCTCTGGTGCCCCGGCTGCCGGGACTGCGTTCGGTGACCCTGACCAACCGGCCGGGGCACTCCGTTCCCCTCTCCCGCTTCGCGGGTCTCTTCCCCGGTGCGGAAACGAGCCTGGAGCCGCGCTGAGAACGGCCGAAGGGGGCCGGTGCCCGCAAGGCACCGGCCCCCTTCGGTTCGGCCGATCCGCCGGAGGCTTACGCCTCCTTGCTCAGGTTCGGGCCGGCTCCGCCGGCCGCCTGCTCGATGGGCGGGACGTCCGGCAGCGCGGACTTCTCCTCGCCCCGGAAGGTGAAGGTCTTGGTCTCGCCCTCGCCCTCGGTGTCCACGACCACGATGTGACCGGGGCGCAGCTCGCCGAAGAGGATCTTCTCCGAGAGCGTGTCCTCGATCTCGCGCTGGATCGTGCGGCGCAGCGGCCGGGCGCCCAGCACCGGGTCGTAGCCCTTCTTGGACAGCAGTTCCTTGGCGGACTGGGACAGCTCGATGCCCATGTCCCGGTCCTTGAGGCGCTCGTCCACCTTGCTGATCATCAGGTCGACGATCCGCAGGATGTCCTCCTGCGTCAGCTGCGGGAAGACGACCACGTCGTCGACGCGGTTGAGGAACTCGGGCCGGAAGTGCTGCTTCAGCTCGTCCGAGACCTTGTTCTTCATGCGCTCGTAGTTGGACTTCGTGTCACCCGAGGCCGCGAAGCCCAGGTTGAAGCCCTTGGAGATGTCCCGGGTGCCGAGGTTGGTCGTCATGATGATGACCGTGTTCTTGAAGTCCACGACCCGGCCCTGGGAGTCGGTCAGCCGACCGTCCTCCAGGATCTGCAGCAGCGAGTTGAAGATGTCCGGGTGGGCCTTCTCGACCTCGTCGAAGAGGACGACGGAGAACGGCTTGCGGCGGACCTTCTCGGTCAGCTGACCGCCCTCCTCGTACCCCACGTAGCCGGGGGGCGAACCGAAGAGACGCGAGACCGTGTGCTTCTCGCTGAACTCCGACATGTCGAGGGAGATCAGCGCGTCCTCGTCACCGAAGAGGAACTCCGCGAGCGCCTTGGACAGCTCGGTCTTACCGACACCGGAGGGGCCGGCGAAGATGAACGAGCCACCGGGGCGCTTCGGGTCCTTCAGACCGGCACGCGTACGGCGGATCGCCTTCGACAGCGCCTTGACGGCGTCGATCTGGCCGATGACCCGCTTGTGGAGCTCGTCCTCCATGCGGAGCAGGCGGCTGGACTCCTCCTCGGTCAGCTTGAAGACCGGGATGCCGGTGGCCGTGGCGAGGACCTCGGCGATCAGCTCGCCGTCGACCTCGGCGACGACATCCATGTCGCCGGCCTTCCACTCCTTCTCCCGCTTGGCCTTGGCGGCCAGGAGCTGCTTCTCCTTGTCGCGCAGGGAGGCGGCCTTCTCGAAGTCCTGCGAGTCGATCGCGGACTCCTTGTCCCGGCGGACCGCGGCGATCTTCTCGTCGAACTCGCGCAGGTCCGGCGGAGCCGTCATCCGGCGGATACGCATCCGGGAACCGGCCTCGTCGATCAGGTCGATCGCCTTGTCCGGCAGGAAGCGGTCGGAGATGTAGCGGTCGGCCAGGGTGGCGGCCTGGACCAGCGCCTCGTCCGTGATGGAGACCCGGTGGTGGGCCTCGTAGCGGTCGCGCAGGCCCTTGAGGATCTCGATCGTGTGCGGCAGGGACGGCTCGGCGACCTGGATGGGCTGGAAGCGGCGCTCCAGGGCCGCGTCCTTCTCCAGGTGCTTGCGGTACTCGTCCAGCGTGGTCGCACCGATGGTCTGCAGCTCACCGCGGGCCAGCATCGGCTTCAGGATCGAAGCGGCGTCGATGGCGCCCTCGGCGGCACCCGCACCGACCAGCGTGTGCAGCTCGTCGATGAACAGGATGATGTCGCCGCGGGTGCGGATCTCCTTGAGCACCTTCTTCAGGCGCTCCTCGAAGTCACCGCGGTAGCGGGAGCCGGCGACCAGGGCGCCGAGATCCAGCGTGTAGAGGTGCTTGTCCTTGAGCGTCTCGGGCACCTCGCCCTTGACGATGGCCTGGGCGAGGCCCTCGACGACGGCGGTCTTGCCGACGCCGGGCTCACCGATCAGCACCGGGTTGTTCTTCGTACGGCGGGAGAGCACCTGCATGACCCGCTCGATCTCCTTCTCGCGCCCGATGACCGGGTCGAGCTTGGACTCACGAGCGGCCTGGGTGAGGTTCCGGCCGAACTGGTCGAGGACCAGGGACGTCGAGGGGGTGCCCTCGGCAGGGCCGCCGGCGGTGGCGGCCTCCTTGCCCTGGTAGCCCGACAGCAGCTGGATGACCTGCTGGCGGACACGGTTGAGATCGGCGCCCAGCTTGACCAGGACCTGGGCGGCGACGCCCTCGCCCTCACGGATCAGGCCGAGCAGGATGTGCTCCGTGCCGATGTAGTTGTGACCGAGCTGAAGGGCCTCGCGGAGCGACAGCTCCAGGACCTTCTTGGCACGGGGGGTGAAGGGGATGTGCCCGGACGGGGCCTGCTGGCCCTGGCCGATGATCTCCTCCACCTGCTGGCGGACCGCCTCGAGCGAAATCCCGAGGCTCTCAAGGGCCTTGGCGGCGACACCCTCACCCTCGTGGATCAGGCCCAGGAGGATGTGCTCGGTGCCGATGTAGTTGTGGTTGAGCATCCGGGCTTCTTCCTGAGCCAGGACGACAACCCGCCGCGCGCGGTCGGTGAACCTCTCGAACATCGTTAATCGCTCCTCAGAGCGGTCAGGCAGTAAGGGGACGCTCCCCTCTCTGTCCTTCCGCAGCTTAGTCCCGCAAGCGGGGACCGCTCATTCCAACTGCCGACACCGTCCGGATCACCTCCGCTCTCGCGGAGACAAGCTGCTGCCTCCTGACCCCGAACGCCGACATCTGCTCCAACCCGATGGTGCGAGACGATGTTCCCGCAGGCCAGACAGTTACCCCCACCATCAGTACGCCGATGGCGAACGTGAGACGGTCTGTTCTGCGTGTCGCCCCCTCCCACTAGGGATGTCTTACCCGTACGGACTGACACTCCATGCCGAGCGCCCCGGTTCCCTCCGCTATGGGCGAACAACCTTGCGGCTGCTCGGGCCCCCGCACGCCCCCTTCTCCGGCACTCTGCGCGGTCATCTGAACACCAAGCGTAACTCTCGGCCGGGTTTCGCTGTTGCGCCTGGCATGGTTGGCACCGTCTCCATGATCCCGCTCCCTCGTCGGCCTGTCGCGCCGGACGCACGGGCCCGGGACTGGTACGAGAACGAGCTGGGCTGGCCCACAGTGCCCGGGGAGCCGCTGCGGCTGGTCACGGGTGTGCGCTTCGACGTCCTGGACGTGCCGGCCGAGGCGGGCGCCGCGGCGCTCAGGCATCTGGCGCCGGGCTCTCCGGTGGCTCTGACGGGCGACCGGGTGCGGCTCTGGGTGGCCGCGGGCAGCGCGGAGGAACTGCCGGGGCTGCTGGACTGGCTGGAGTGGGGTTCGCTGCCGCTCGATCTGCTGGCTCTCGGCGCCGACGGCCGACTGGACGCGCCGGTGCCTCCCTGGCCCGGCGCCACTGGACCGCGGCCGCTGCCCCCTGGCCGATCCGGTCCCGCGCTCCCCGCGCGCGTGGTCCCCGCGCCGCGTTCCGCGCGAACCGCGCGTTCTCCCCATCCGGTGCAGGGGGCCGCCGTGTGGGTGCGGCCCCCTGTATCGGGGCGCGAGGTCGATGCCTCGCTGCCGACGCTGTCGGCCGTGGGGGGCGGTGGGGGCGCCCCCGATCTCGTACGGCTGGTGGACACGGTGGCGACTTGCTGCCACCGGATCCGGCTGCGGCGCGCGTGCGCCGGGCCGCCGGCCGATCAGCCGTTGGCCTTCTCGTATGCCTCGCGGATGGACGCGGGAACACGGCCACGGTCGTTGACCTCGTAACCGTTCTCCTTCGCCCAGGCGCGGATCTGCGCGGTGTCCTGGCTGCCACCGGAAACGACGCGGGTCTTTCCACGTCCGCCGGAAGCACGGCCACCGGTACGACGACCGCCCTTCACATAGGGGTCGAGAAGTCCGCGCAGCTTGTCCGCGTTGGAGGTCGTGAGATCGATCTCGAACGTCTTGCCGTCCAGCGCGAACGTCACGGTCTCGTCCGCCTCGCCACCGTCGAGGTCATCGACAAGAAGGACCTGAACCTTCTGTGCCACCGGATTTCCTTTCATCGATAACTTGAGGGATCGGGGCCCGCGGCATCCGCCGTTTCGCCGCCCCCTGTTATATGCAGTACTGCAGTACGTCGGAAAGCAAACCGCTTTTGCGGGAAAAACACAAACCCCCGGGAGAGACTCTGGGGGCACCTCGGTCCGGAAACATGCGCGTTTCGGACATAGGGAACCGGGGCAGGGTCGGAGGCCCGGAATACCGGGGCAAGCCCCCGGCGATCACAGATGCAGAAGCATCCGACTGTTGCCCAGGGTGTTCGGTTTCACTCGTTCGAGACCGAGGAACTCGGCGACGCCCTCGTCATAGGAACGCAACAGCTCCGCGTAGACATCGGTGTCCACGGGCGTCTCGCCGATCTCCACGAAGCCGTGCTTCCCGAAGAAGTCCACTTCGAAGGTCAGGCAGAAAACCCGTCGAACACCGAGCCAACGGGCGGTGTGCAGCAACTTCTCCAGCAACTGGTGACCGACTCCGGCGCCCTTCAGGCCGGGCTTGACCGCGAGAGTGCGGACTTCCGCGAGGTCTTCCCACATGACGTGCAGCGCGCCGCAGCCGACCACCTCGGCGTTGTCGTCGCGTTCGGCGACCCAGAACTCCTGGATGTCCTCGTAAAGCGTGACGGTCGCTTTGTCGAGCAGGATGCGCTCACGGGCGTACGCGTCAAGGAGGCGACGCACGGCCGGGACATCGCCGGTCCGGGCCCGCCGGACGGTGATGGCTTTTGCGGTGACTTCGGGGCGCTCTGCTGACATGAGCGGACGCTATCGCCCGTCGCCGTCCTGCGCGGAGCCGGGGTTCTCGGCGCCGGTATCGGGGGCGGTATCCGTGGTTTCCGGGCCCTGGACGATGCGGACGGCGTCTCTGAGGGCCTGGCGCTGTTCGTCGCTCATCATGCCGAAGAAGGCGACCAGAGCCGCCGCCGGGTTGTCACTGCGCGACCATGCTTCGTTCATCAGGGCGGCGGCGTAGGCGGCCCTGGTGGAGACGGCCTCATATCGATAGGCCCGGCCTTCGGCCTCGCGGCGCACCCAGCCCTTCTGATGGAGATTGTCCAATACGGTCATGACCGTGGTGTACGCGATCGACCGTTCCCGCTGAAGGTCCTCCAGGACTTCTCGAACGGTCACCGGGCGGTTCCACTTCCACACCCGCGTCATGACCGCGTCTTCGAGTTCTCCCAATGGGCGAGGCACAGCTCAGAACAATAGTGGGAGATCCAGGTAACGGCGTGCCGAACGGGCATTCCAGCTACAAAGGGGACAAAAAGGGCGTACGGCTCGGGGGTTCACACCTGATGCGGCACCAGGTGTGAACCCCCGAGCCGTACGCCGTGGTCCGTTGCCCCAGGGCGGGCGCCGTGGGCGCCGGACGTCTCAGCTCTCGGCGCGGGCGGAGCCCTGCTGCGCGCCGTCCGCGCGCGCCAGGGCGGCGTCGACGGCGGCGTCCTCCTTGGTCTTGGCGGCCCCGCCCTGGGTCTTCACGATCACCCTGACCACACCGATGAAGAACGCGGCCATGACGACGGGGGGCAGGAGCGCGGAGAGGTAGTCCATGGCCCCAGAGTAGCCACGGACCCGCGCGGCGGACGGACCGCCCCTCACCCGGCGGCGAGCCGCTGGTGCGGGGGGCCGGAGCCGGCCGGGGGCGTGGGCGGCTTGCGGCGGGGGAACACCTCGCCGGGGGTCGGAATGGGCCGCGACGGCTTCGACGGGGCGGGCGTCGGCCGCTGCGCGGGCCGCTCGCCGGGACGCTCCTTGGGGCGCTCCGCGGGCTTCTTGCCCTGCTCCCCGCTTTCCTTTTCGCCGTCTTCCCCGCCCCGTTCCTCGCCCTGCTCCTTGCCCGCACCGCCCGGCAGGGCCAGCAGCCGGGTGCTCCGACGGGAGGCGGGCACGCTCGGCAGGCCGGCCTCCCGGCCGCCCGTGCAGCGGTGCAGCAGGGCCGCCGCGACGGGATTCCCGCGCAGCGCCCGCAGCGCGGCGAGGTCGTCGCCCGACGGCCGGTGCCCGGCGGCCAGCGCCTCCTCAAGGAGCGCGAGATAGCCGACGACGGTGCCGGGCAGGGCGGCGCGGTATCGGGCGAGGTCCGCCACCAGGAAGGCGCGCAACCGGGCACCCTCGCGCATCGCCTCGTCGAGCGACTCGGCGAGCCGGAGACAGTCCTGGACGTCTTCGGCCGAAGCGGGGCCGGGGTGGCGGGCGAGGGCGAGGGCGCGGCGGAGCACACGCAGCTCCTCCGTACCGAACGCCATGCCGCCGCGGGATCCGTAGGGCGTGGGCATGCGCCGACGATACGCACTAATCAGACAAACTCGACACAAGGGGGCGCGCGTGGCGCGCGCACCCCACCCGCCTGGACGTCCATGCCCCGCCCCCGGGTCGTACCAGGGCGTGTTTCGAAAGTAGCGTCGTCCGGCGGAAGGGCGGGGCCCGCGGCGTCTGGTGCGGTGCATCGCACGGCGGAGGGTCGTCCGCGTACTGGGCGTACGCAGACGATCCCGACAACGCGGCGTGGGGGCACCTCCCGGCCGAAGGCTGGGGGAGTGCCGTGCGGGCCAGACGGGACTTTCGAAACGCGCCCTAGCCGTCCTCAGAGACGGGACACGTTCCGCTCGTACACCAGGCGCAGCCCGATCAGCGTCAGCCACGGCTCGTGCTCGTCGATGACCGAGGACTCGCCCAGGACCATCGGCGCAAGCCCGCCCGTCGCGATCACCGTCACCTCCTCGGGGTCGTCGGCCAGTTCCCGGACCATCCGGCTCACCACGCCGTCGACCTGCCCGGCGAACCCGTACACGATCCCCGCCTGCATCGCCTCCACGGTGTTCTTGCCGATGACGCTGCGCGGCCGGGCCACCTCGATCTTCCGCAGCTGCGCGCCCTTGACCCCGAGCGCGTCGACGGAGATCTCGATGCCGGGCGCGATGACCCCGCCGATGTACTCCCCGCGCGCGCTGACCGCGTCGAACGTGGTCGCCGTGCCGAAGTCCACGACGATCGCCGGGCCCCCGTACAACTCCACGGCCGCGACCGCGTTGATGATCCGGTCGGCGCCGACCTCCTTGGGGTTGTCGGTCAGGATCGGCACGCCGGTCTTCACCCCGGGCTCCACCAGCACCGCGGGCACGTCCCCGTAGTACCGCCGCGCCACCTCACGCAGCTCGTGCAGCACCGACGGCACGGTCGCGCAGATCGCGATGCCGTCGATGCCGTCCCCGAGTTCCTCGCCCAGCAGCGGGTGCATGCCCATCAACCCTTGCAGCAGCACCGCCAGCTCGTCCGCGGTGCGCCGGGCGTCCGTGGAGATGCGCCAGTGCTCGACGATGTCGCCGCCGTCGAACAGACCCAGCACGGTCTGCGTGTTGCCCACATCGATCGTGAGGAGCATGGTCCTACTCCGTCTCACGCAGGTCCAGGCCGATGTCCAGGATCGGCGACGAGTGGGTCAGGGCGCCGACGGCCAGGAAGTCCACGCCGGTGTCGGCGTACGCCCGGGCGTTCTCCAGCGTCAGCCGGCCCGACGCCTCCAGCAGCGCACGCCCGTGTGTGAGGGCCACCGCCTCCGCGCACTCCCCGGGCGTGAAGTTGTCCAGCAGGATCAGATCGGCGCCCGCGTCGACGACCTCGCGCAGCTGGTGCAGGGTGTCGACCTCGACCTCGATCGGCACCTCCGGGAACGCCTCCCGCACGGACTCGAAGGCCCGCGCGACGCCGCCCGCGGCGACCACGTGGTTGTCCTTGACGAGCGCCGCGTCCGACAGCGACATGCGGTGGTTGACCCCGCCGCCGCAGCGCACCGCGTACTTCTCCAGGGACCTGAGACCCGGCGTCGTCTTGCGGGTGTCGCGGACCTTCGCCCCGGTGTCCCCGAGGGCGTCCGCCCACGCGCGCGTGGCCGTCGCGATGCCCGACAGGCGGCACAGCAGGTTCAGCGCGCTGCGTTCGGCGGTCAGCAGGTCACGCGTGCGCGTGGTGACGGACAGCAGCCGCTGCCCCGCCGCCACCCGGTCGCCGTCCGCCACGTGCCGCTCGACCTCGAACTCGTCCGTGCAGACCACCGAGAGCACCGCCTCGGCGACCCGCAGACCCGCCACCACGCCCGCCTCACGCGCGGTGAAGTCGCCGGTGGCCACGGCCTCCTCGGGGATGGTCGCGACGGTCGTCACGTCCACGCCGCCCGCGAGGTCCTCCTGGACGGCGACGTTCGCGATGTCCTCGATCTCGACGGGGTCGAGCCCGGCGTCGGTCAGAAGCCGGGCGAGCGCGGGATCGAGCCCGCACTCCAGGTATGCCTCGTCGCCCTCGGCACCGCAGGCGCAGCCGTCGCCGCAGCCACCGGTCGAGGCGAGGGGAAGGTCGGGGGTGCTCACTTTCGTCACTGCTCCTGGGGACGGTGCTGCCGGGTCGGGGGAAATTCTGCGGTGTCCGTGGTGCGCATGGCCAGCGTGCGGTCCGGAGCCAGCCGTACGACGATGTGGCGCCGCCAGGCGGCGTCGTCGCGGTCGGGCCGGTCCTCACGCCAGTGGCAGCCGCGGGTCTCCTCGCGCAGCCGGGCGGCGGCGACCAGGACGCGGGCCACGCACAGGAGGTTGGTGGCCTCCCAGGTGTCGACGCCCGGCTCGGCGGTCTTGCCGTTCTCGGCGAAGGCGTCACGGGCCTCGCTGTCCAGCCGCCGAAGCTGGTCGGCGGCCTTGGCGAGGGATTCGTCCGAGCGCAGCACGCCCGCGCCGTCGGTCATGATCCGCTGGATCGCGAACCGGGCCTCGGGGCCGAGCAGCGGATGCGCGGGCAGGGCCGGGTGCCCTACCGGTTCCGGCACACGCGCGGGCGGGCCGCTCTCCGCCCGGCTCGCCGCGATGTCGGCCGCGATCCGCTCGGCGTAGACCAGACCCTCCAGCAGGGAGTTGGAGGCGAGCCGGTTGGCGCCGTGCACGCCGGTGCAGGCGACCTCGCCGCACGCGTACAGCCCGGGGACCGTCGTACGGCCCCGGGAGTCGGTGCGGACACCGCCGGAGGCGTAGTGGGCGGCCGGGGCGATCGGGATGGGCTCCGTGACCGGGTCGATGCCGTGGGCGCGGCAGGCGGCCAGGATCGTCGGGAAGCGGTGCGCCCACATGGCGGCGCCGAAGTGCCGGGCGTCGAGGAACATGTGCCCGGCGTCCTGCTCCTGCATCCGGCGCGTGATGGCCTTGGCGACGATGTCCCGGGGGGCCAGCTCGGCCAGTTCGTGCTGCCCGAGCATGAAGCGCACACCGTCGCCGTCGACCAGGTGGGCGCCCTCGCCGCGCACGGCCTCGGAGACCAGCGGCTGCTGGCCCTCCGCGTCCGCGCCGAGGAACAGCACGGTCGGGTGGAACTGCACGAACTCCAGATCGGAGACCTCGGCGCCCGCGCGCAGGGCGAGCGCGACGCCGTCGCCCGTCGACACCGACGGGTTGGTGGTCGCCGAGAACACCTGGCCCATGCCGCCGGTCGCCAGCACCACGGCGGGGGCGTGCACGGCACCCACGCCGTCGTGCTGGCCCTCGCCCATGACGTGCAGGGTCACACCGGCCGTCCGGCCGGCCGCGTCGGTGAGCAGGTCGAGCACGAGCGCGTTCTCGATGGTGCGCAGTCCACGCGCGTGTACGGCCTGAACGAGCGCCCGGGAGACCTCCGCGCCGGTGGCGTCGCCGCCGGCGTGCACGATACGGCGGCGATGGTGACCGCCCTCCCGGGTGAGCTGGATGTCGCCCTCGTCGTCGGTGTCGAAGTGGGCGCCGGTGGAGATCAGCCGCCGTACCGCGTCGGGGCCCTCGGTGACGAGGATCCGTACGGCCTCCTCGTCGCACAGGCCGGCGCCCGCGACCAGGGTGTCGTCCAGGTGCTGCTCGGGGGTGTCGCCCTCGCCGAGGGCCGCGGCGATGCCGCCCTGCGCCCAGCGGGTGGAGCCGTCGTCGAGGCATGCCTTGGTGACGACCACCGTGCGCAGTCCGGCGGCCTCACAGCGCAGGGCGGCGGTGAGCCCGGCCACGCCGGAGCCGACGACCACCACGTCCGCGGCGATGGACCACCCGGGAGCGGGCGCGTGCAGTCGTATGCCTGTGCTGGTGCCTGTGCTGGTCACGAGGCGGCTCCGAGGGGTCCGAAGGTGAGCGGGAGGTTGTCGATCAGCCGGGTCGTCCCGACCCGGGCGGCCACGGCGAGGACGGCCTCGCCGGTGAAGTCGTCGTCGATCTCGGTGAAGTCGGCCGGGTCCACCAGGGCGATGTAGTCCAGCTCCAGCGGCGGGGCGTAGCGCGCCGCCTCGTCCAGGACGGTGCGGGCCGCGGCGCGGACGGCCGCCGCGGCTCCCGGCACGGCCTTGGCGACCGCGTGTGCGTCGGCGGCGGCCCGGGACTCGCCCAGGGCGCTGAGCGCCTCGGCACGCGCGCGTGTGGAGGGCGTTTCGAGGGCACGCGCGCGCAGTGCCTCCTGCGCGGCGTGCCGGTCGCGGCCCGCGAACAGGGCCCGGGACAGGGCGAGCGCGGTGCGCCGCTCGTCGGGCGAGAGGTAGCGGTTGCGGCTGGAGAGGGCCAGTCCGTCGGGCTCGCGCACGGTCGGCACGGCGACGATGTCGACGCCGAAGTTCAGATCCCGCACCATGCGCCGGATCAGGGCCAGCTGCTGGGCGTCCTTCTGCCCGAACAGGGCCAGGTCGGGGCGGGTCAGGTGGAGCAGTTTGGCGACGACCGTGAGTACGCCGTCGAAGTGCCCGGGGCGCGCGGCGCCCTCCAGGCGCTCGCCCATGGGTCCCGCGGAGATGCGCACCTGGGGCCGCCCGCCGGGGTAGACCTCGTCCAGCGACGGCGCGAACACCGCGTCGGCGCCCGACTGTTCGGCGATCTTCAGGTCGGCTTCGAGGGTGCGCGGATAGCGGTCGAGGTCCTCGCCCGCACCGAACTGGAGCGGGTTCACGAAGACGGTGACGATCACGAACCCGGCGCCGCCGACGCGCTCGCGCGCGCGCCGGATCAAGGTGGCGTGCCCTTCGTGCAGGGCGCCCATGGTCATGACCACGGCGGTGCCGCCCGGCAGCGCGCACCGGTCGCGCAGGTGTGTCAGGTCCTCGGCCGTGGGGACGAGTGCGCAGCGGCGGCGGCTCATCGGTCCTCCCCGTTCTCGGTCGGGTCGGTACCCGTGGCGAGCACGCCGAGCAGGTCCTCGGCGAGTTCCGGCTTCAGCAGCCCGTGCGCCAGCGCCCGGTCGGCGGTCGCGCGGGCCATCGCCAGATAGCCGGCGAGGCTCTGCGGGGCGTGCCTGCGCAACTCGGTGACATGCGCCGCGACCGTACCCGCGTCCCCGCGCGCGACGGGTCCGGTCAGCGCCGCGTCACCGGAGCGCAGGGCGTTGTCCAGGGCGGCGCCGAGCAGCGGGCCGAGCATCCGGTCGGGCGCCTCGACGCCTGCCGCGCGCAGCAGCTCCATGGACTGCGCGACCAGGGTCACCAGATGGTTGGCGCCGAGGGCGAGGGCCGCGTGGTAGAGCGGGCGGCTCTCCTCGACGACCCATTCGGGCTCGCCGCCCATTTCGATGACGAGCGCCTCGGCGGCCAGCCGCAACTCGTCGGGGGCGGTGACGCCGAAGGAACAGCCGGCCAGCCGCTGGACGTCCACGGGGGTGCCGGTGAAGGTCATCACCGGGTGCAGCGCGAGCGGCAGTGCGCCCGCGCGCAGCGCCGGGTCCAGGACCCGCGCGCCGTACCGCCCGGAGGTGTGCACGAGCAGCTGCCCCGGCCGTACGGCGCCGGTCTCGGCGAGCCCCGACACGAGGCCCGGCAGGGTGTCGTCCGGGACGGTGAGCAGGACCAGATCGGCCCGCCGGAGGACCTCGGCGGGCGGCACCACCGGGACGTCCGGCAGCAGCAGCTCGGCGCGCCTCCTGGAGGCGTCGGAGACCGCGGAGACGGCCACCGGCCGGTGCCCGGCGAGTCGGAGGGACGCGGCCAGGGCCGGGCCCACCCGGCCGGCGCCGACGACGCCCACGGTGAGCCGCGCGGGGCGGTCCTTGAGGTCTGGCTGTAGGTCTGTACTCACGCGACGGTGGCCTTCCCGTTCCAGTCCGCTCCGGGTACCGGACGATTTCTCGTCATGTTAACGCGATCGGGTCAGGGGCCGGTCGGCACTGTCCACAGGCTGTGGGTTTCCCCGTGGTTCCCCAGGGTTCCCCGGGGTTCCTCGCACCGCCGCCGGCGTCGCCCGGGCAGGGCCGGTCCGCGTGCGCGCACGGCCCGCCGCGCCGCGTGCGCCCGGCGCGCGGACTCCCTGCCGCGCGCCATGCTCCGTACTCCATGCTCCGTGTCCCGCACCCCCGCCCCGTGCTCCGTGCCCCGTGCCCCGTGCCCCGTGCCCCGTGCTCCGGAAATGGAGCTGCCCCGCGGCGCCCGGCACGGCATGATCCCGTGCATGAGCGACAGGGCTGAGCGCGGCGAAGAGCCGTCGGAGCGGGAGCGGCGGCGGCAGCGACGGGCGGCGGCACACCGGAAGGCGCGGCACGTGCTGGCCCGCCCCGGTATGCGGGCCACGATCCGCGAACGGCTGGAGCTGCTGCGGGAGGCCGGACCCCAGGTGTACGACCTGGACGAACCGGCGGACATGTACGGCGACCGGATCGTCGCGGCCCTGGAGGACCGGGTCGCCGCGCTGCTGGGCACGGAGGCTGCCGCGTTCTTCCCGACGGGCACGATGGCCCAGCAGGTGGCCCTGCGCTGCTGGGCGGCCCGCACCGGCGACACCTCGGTCGCACTGCACCCGCTGTCGCACCCCGAGGTGCACGAGCGGCATGCGCTCAGCCAGGTCAGCGGCCTGCGCCCGGTCCATGTGAGCACCGCGACCCGGCTCCCCACGGCCGAGGAGATACGCACCCTGGCGGAGCCGTTCGGCACGCTGATGCTGGAGCTGCCCCTCCGGGACGCCGGTTTCGTGCTGCCCACCTGGGAGGAGCTGACCGAGGTCGTGGCAGCCGCCCGGGAACGGGACGCCGTGGTGCATTTCGACGGGGCCCGGCTGTGGGAGTCGACCGTCCACTTCGACCGCTCCCTGGACGAGATCGCCGGCCTGGCCGACAGCGTCTACGTGTCGTTCTACAAGTCTCTCGACGGCCTGAGCGGTGCCGCGCTCGCCGGCGGCCGGGCGCTGGTGGAGGACGCCAAGGTCTGGCGGCACCGGTACGGCGGCATGCTGTTCCAGCAGTTCCCGGCCGCGCTGTCGGCGCTCGTCGGACTGGAGCGCGAGCTGCCCCGGCTGCCGGAATACGTGCGGCACGCGCGCGTGGTGGCCGACGCGCTGCGTGAGGGGTTCGCCGCGAGCGGGCTGCCGTGGGCGAGCGTGCACCCCGAGGAGCCGCACACCCACCAGTTCCAGGTCTGGCTGCCGTACGGGCCGGACGTGGCCGCGGAGGCGGCCGTGCGCCAGGCCGAGGAGACCTCCGTGGCCCTCTTCACGGACAGCTGGCAGTCCGGCGGCCCCGGCCTCGCCATGACGGAGGTCACCGTCGCGGCGGCCGGCCTGGAGTGGACGGCGCAGGACGTACGGACGGCCGTCACCGAGTTCGCGGCCCGGCTGCCGGAGAAGTCCTAGCGTCTCTGATCAGCTAAGCGGTCCCATGCGAACCGTGGAGTTCGGCGTGGGTTCTGCCCACCTGGGCGGGGTAGCGTGAGCGTGCAGGTGGA
>NZ_JBSGBN010000121.1:0-30301 GCF_053601275.1 Streptomyces sp. NPDC004752
ACAAGGGAGTTGACATCCACCACAAGACCATGATCAAGGACGGCTACTCAACGTCACCACCGACTACGGGCCAGAGCCGAAGACCGTACAGACCCTTTCCAAGAATCCTCATCACTGAGGCGGCGGAGCATCTCCGGGCCCTGAGCGGGACGGGGTGGCAGTGCCGTCCGGCCCGGCTCGTCTCCGTCCGCTTCGTGGATGGCGGCGCCCGCTGGTACGACGAGGTCGGTGTCCTCGTACACGCCGAGGACGGGCTGCTGCCGGCCGTCGAAGCGGCGGATGGAGCCTTCGGCCAGCACCGCTACGTCGTAACTCACCTGTCCGAACGCCGGAACTACGCGCTCCAGCGGCACGCTGGCGACGCCGTTCCGAGCTGAGCGGCGCCGCGTTCCGGCGAACTGCTGCGGGACTCAAGCGGCAAGGGTCGCAGGCTCGCCCAGATGAGTGGCAGCGGTCTTCCAGGCGGCGGTAACGGCCAGGTGGGCCTGCGCGGTGGCCGTCGGTCCGTCGCCGTCGAGCCACAGCGGCAGTCCGACGTGGACGTGGAGGCGCGGGCGCCGCAGCGGAGCGGTCGCCAGGCCCGCGAGTTGCTTGACGGCCGAACCAGAGGTGACGCGGCGTGCACCGGCCTGGCCGACCGGAATCACGGGCACGCCGGTGCGGTGCGCGAGCCGGGCGAGTCCGCGGCGGAAAGCGCCCGGCGCGGCTTCGGCCGCGTCCTTGCGGTTGGGGAGACCGCCCTCGGCATAGATGAGGATGTGCCGCCCCTGCTCCAGCGCCTCCTGAGCGAGGTCGACCGCCTGGGCCGCGCGGGGGTCGCCTCGGTGGACGGGGATGTGGCCTTCGCGGGCGAGGGCGCGGCCGAGCAGGGGCACGCGCCAGAGGCCGGCGGTCGCCATGATGACGGGCCGGGCGCCCAGGCGGCGTAGTACAGCCAAGACGATCACCGGGTCTGCGAACGAGGTGTGGTTCGCGGCGATGATCCCGACCGGGGGGAGGTCGGCGTCTATGTCGGCGGTGAGCGTCAGCCGTCCGACGGCAGGGATCAGGTGATCGGCGAGGCGGCTGAGCATGAGGGTTCTCCAGTTCACTCGGGATGATCTTCATCGTTGCTGATGGGGCAACGGCGCGCCTGAGTGTCTGTACTCATCTGTCGTGTGCGTCTGGACGGGCGGCGGGCGGTCGTGGGCCGTAGCTGAGGGGTGTGGAGTTCCCGGTGTCCGTGGCCTTGGCACAGTCGGTGTCCGTGCTTCCCACGGGGCCGGACTGGCGGTTCGAACCTAAATTATGGACAGGGATCAGTGCTGTCCGTTGTCCGCTCTCGTGTCCCAAGTGCTGATCAGGGTTGCCCATCGCGTACAGCGCGAGGGGAGGTCAAGCAGGCCGACGGCACCTCGATCGAGGTCTACCTCGACAAGTCCTACAAGGTCACCGACACCAAGAAAGAAGGCACCGAGGAGACCGAGGACGCCAGCTGACGGCCGGGGCCTGACCCGAGGAAGGGAGGCACCCGATGCCGCCCGAGCCCGAGCAGCCCTTCTGCGCGCCCACGGACGCCGAGGAGACGACGACCCTGGATCCGGTGCCCGGCGCCCCGGCAACGGGCGGCTACGGCGACCGCTTCGCGGAGGACGCCTTCGACTACCCCTCATCAACCGCGCACTCCTGGTCCGCCGACCCCAGCCCGACGGGCGCCGGTGAACCGGGTGCCGAGCCGCCGGTGCCGGCCAGCCAACGCAGCTCCGAGGGAAGGGCCGTGCGAAGCGCGAACGGCTGGCGAAACGCGGCTGTCCGGCCCCGGTCGATTCTGACGGCCGCCGCCGCGCTTGCGGTTCTCGGCGGTTTCGGGCTCGCTCTGTCCACGGTCAGCGACACGGTCACCTCCCCGTCCGGCCCGGGCGGCACCGCTCAGGTCTCCGTGCCGAAGTCGCCGACCACGCAACCGTCGTCGGCAGCACCGGACACCGTCGAGCCTCCTGGCGACGCCGCGAGCCCGGCCGCTACACCCACGTCGGCCAGCTTGCCGCCGGGCACCGGCGGGGACCGGGACCGAGCGGAGGACCATCAGCGGGAGGACCAGGGGCGCGAGGACGGCGACAACGCCGACGGCTGACTCCCCGGTCGGCGTTGCCCGACGTCCCGCCACCGCCGTCCGGCCGACGCCGTCCTCCCGCTCACGTCGGCCGGACGGCACATCCCTGTCCGGCATTGTCCCGAACGTCTTCTCTGATCCCTGGCGGCTTCCCGTGAACCCTCCAACTCCCCTGGCACAGCTGTGCGAGCCTGGCGCCATGCGGCTGCTGCTCATCGAAGACGACGACCGAATTGCCGGCCCTCTCACCGAGGGCCTGGGGCGCTACGGGTTCACCGTGGACCACGTCCGCACCGGCGCCGCCGGCCTTTCCGACACCACGGCCGCGCCGGACCTGGTCCTGCTGGATCTCGGTCTGCCCGACATGGATGGCCTGGATGTGTGCCGCAGCCTCAGGGCCCGCTCCGCCGTCCCCATCATCATGATCACGGCGCGAAGTGAGGAGGCCGACCGGATCGTCGGCCTGGAGCTGGGCGCCGACGACTACCTCGCCAAGCCCTTCGGCGTGCGGGAACTGATCGCCCGCATCCGCGCCGTCACCCGCCGCGCCGGCGCCCCCGCCTACGCACCGACCGGGCCCGCGGAAACACCTGAACCGCACCAGCCCGCCTCCGGCGCCCAGGTGTTGGGGCCGCTGGCCCTCAACCGCCGCACCCGCGAAGTCCAACTGAACGGCCGGCACGTCGCGCTGACGCCCAGGGAGTTCGACCTGCTCGCCTTCCTCGCCGACGATCCCGGCACGGTGTACTCCCGGCAGCAGATCATGGACACGGTCTGGGACCCGCACTTCTTCGGCCCCACCAAGACGCTCGACGCGCACGTGGCCGCCCTGCGCCGCAAGCTGGGCGATCCGGGCTGGGTCACCACCGCCCGCGGCGTCGGTTTCCGCCTCACCGTCCCCGGTGTGCCGGACGTCCCCGAGGCGGCCGGATGACCAGGCGCCTGCTGCTCAGCTACCTCGCCCTGGCCGTGCTCGTGCTGGCCGGTCTGGAGATCCCGCTCGGCTACATCTACGCTCGCGGCGAGACCTCCCGCGCCTCCCAGAGCGTGGAACGCGACGCGTCCATGCTCGCCGAGGTCACCGAGGAGAACATCGAAAAGGACCAGCTCGACGCGCTGCCGGACGTGGTCGGCGACTACGCCACCCGCACCGGCGGCCACGTCGTCGTCACCGACAAACAGGGCATCGTCCTGGCCGACTCCGATCCCGATGGCCGCACCGGCGTCAGCCTCGCCGCCCAGCCAGACATCGCCCGCGCCCTGAACAACCAGCCCACCGTCACCACCACGACCGACGGCGACGGCCGGGACGTGCTGTCCACGACCATGCCCGGCTCCTCCGGCACCACGATCCGCGGCGCCCTGCGCCTGACCTATCCCCTGGACCAGGTCAGCACCCGGGTGCACCGTATCTGGGCCGCGCTGGCCCTCGCCGGAGCCTGCATCCTCGCCGCGGTTGCCCTGGTCGCCTTCAGCCTGGCCCGCTGGATCACCCGCCCCCTGCGCACCCTGGAAGCGGCGACCACCCAGCTCGCCGACGGGCACCTGGCCCATCCGCCCGACGCCACCACCGGACCGCCCGAACTGCGGCGGCTGGCGGCGTCGTTCACGCACACCGCGACCCGGCTGCAGCATCTGCTCACAGCCCAGCAGGCGTTCGCATCGGAAGCCTCCCACCAGCTGAAAACCCCGCTGACCGCGCTGCGGCTACGGCTGGAGAACTTCGAGCCCTACCTCGACCCGCGGGCGCACGGCAGCCTGGAGGAAGCCGTCGGCGAGGTCGAACGCCTGGGCCGCATGGTGCAGGGGCTGCTCGCGCTGGCCCGCCTGGAGAACGCCGCGACCACCCCCGAACCCGTCGACCTGGACACGGTCGTCGCGGAGCGGGTGGCGATGTGGGAGCCACTGGCGGCCGAACAGTACGTCGCCCTCGACATCACCGGCCCGCCCGCCGGCCGCGTGTGGGCGATCCCCGGCGCCCTGGAGCAGATCATCGACAACCTCCTCGCCAACGCCCTGCGCGTCTCGCCACCCAGCACCACCATCACCCTTCACCGCGCCCCAGGTGCTGAACTCCATGTCATCGACCAGGGCCCCGGCATGAGCGACGCCGACCGCGAGCGCGCTTTCGACCGGTTCTGGCACTCCTCCGACTCCCACCACGACGGCACCGGCCTCGGCCTGCCCATCGTCCGCCACCTCGTCGACGCCTCCGGCGGCACCATCACCCTCCGCCCTGCCCCCGGCACCGGTCTCGACGCCCGCATCCGGCTGCGCCCCGCCCCTGACCGCCCAAGCGAAGTGCCGCCGCGGGGAGAGGACTTCAGTACGCGGCGAACCCGCGACCGTCGAACGCAGGCAGCCAGCCGCGGATGAGGATCATGCAGAGCATGGTCAGGTCCCGAAGGGCGGTACCTGCTGTGCGGTGAGGTCGTCGCGCAGCCGCAGGAAGCGCACCGGGTGGCGGTAGAGACCGTCATCGACGGCGGTGTCGGCGAGGAATTCCGCCACCAGGTCGGGCCGTACGGGGTGGTAGTCCAGGTCACCGCGTGTGCCCCACCCGGCCGAGAAGTGGCGCCCGTGCCAGGGGTGATCCGGGTCGGCCGGATGCAGTCGCTCGGCGAGCTCGCGCCGTGAGGCGGTGGCGAGCGGTGTGCTGCGGGCGGTCAGCCGCAGGTGCCCGACCGCGTCGTACCGGCCCAGCAGCAACGCGGCCGGTGAGGCCAGTGCCCCGGTGACTCCTGCGATCAGCCCCTCGGCGGTGGTGTGGGAACACTGGTGGAGTGTCGGTATTCGAGACTTGCAGTATTCGCCGCAGGGCGAGCAGCTCCGCACCCTGCCTGGCCACGTCAGCGGTTACAAGGTGTAAGGATCTCGTCGCAACGGGTGGCTCGTCTCGCCGGCGATGAGGGAGGGGAGCCGCCTGCCCCCCAGGGTGCGCCGGGGCGCCGCAGAGTCGCCCGAACCTGGTCTTGCCGGACTGAGTCGCACGGCTATCGCTTCCAATAAAAGGATTCGTGCGGGTAGCTGGCCGGATGATGAGGTGGCACGGTGACCAATCACAATGAGGCGGCGGGTGTCAGTCCGTTGACACTGGCCTGGGTGCGCCGGCACCTGGAGGCCGGTGAGCGGATCGTCGGAACCGAGGCGCTGCGGGGCGGCATCACGGCGGACGTGCGGAGGCTGACCATCGGTACGCCGGACGGTGGCACCCATGACCTGGTGCTGCGGAGCTTCGTCGACCCGTTTTACCTAGGGCATGCCGAGGACTCGCTGAACAGGGAGGCCAGCGCCCTGACCCTGCTCACGGAAACCGGCGTGCCGGCTCCCGGATTGGTCGCGGTTGATCAGACCGCCACGTACTGCGAGTATCCCTCGCTCCTCATGACACATCTGGCGGGCCGGACGGTCCTCGACGACGAGGGATTGGAGGCGCGCGTCCCCCTGCTCGCCCGTCAACTTGTGGCGATCCACGCGGTGCGCCCCGCCGAACGGCCCCGGAACTATGTCGCATTGACGACCGCCGACACCGTCGTCGTTCCCAAGGGCGCCGACACGGCGGCTTGGGCCGCCGCTATCGACGTCATCCGTAGACCCCCGCCTCCTTATGAAGGGCGGTTCCTGCACCGGGACTTCCAGCCGGGCAACGTACTGTTCGACGTGCTGCCTTCAAGGCCAGCAGATGCCCGGATCATGGGAGTCGTCGACTGGGCGGCGACCTCCTGGGGCCCAGCGGATCTCGATGTGGCGCACTGCTCGGTCAATCTCGCGCTGCTGCACGGCCCGGAGTGGGGTCTACGGTTCCCCGAGGCGTATGAGGAGGCCGGCGGGGTGCTGGCTGCGGACGCGAACGAGCGGCTGTACTGGCTGGTCCGGGACGGGCTGGCATCCTCAGAAGAAGTGCAGCTGGTGGCGCAGACATGGCGAGGGGTAGGGAGGACAGAGCTGACGACGCGAGCTGTGGAGGCGCGGCTTGATGCCTATGTCACCGCGCTGATGGACGCGCCGGGCTGAGTCAAGGCGGGCCGGAACGCGGAGGCGTCAAGGCGTCCTGTGCCTCAGATTGGCCGAGACGCGGCAACCGCCGGGCACATTGCTAGCCCTGCGGGTGTCCCGTCGCGCTGCCAAATAGTCGGACCAGTTTCCGCCGGCGAGGGTGGCCCAGCGTTCGGCTGTCTTGGGGTGAATGCCGAGCAGGTCGGCGATGACCATGGGCGGCAGGTCTACCAGGGCGTCCATCATGGCGGTGTTCCGTGCTGCGCGGGCGGACAGACCGTGGTGTCTCAGTGTGTCGGCGAGGCCGAGGAGGTTGCGCGGGCGTCCAGGGCTTTGGCCGGGTAGGAGGTACCTACGTCCGGCAGTGGTGCTGTGCCGGGGCGTGCTGTGTCGCAGTTGATCGTCGATGGGCAGGGCGCCGGGGTGGTCGGCCCAGCCGCCCTGGCGGCGTTCCAGCCGGGGATGCAGATGCCCCCAGCTGCGGGCCATCACGCGGCCGAACCGGTCGTGGACTGTGGCCGATTCCTGGATGGGGGCGGGGTGGGTGGCAGGGTCGGCCAACCGGAACGCCTCGCCGTGACGCGGCCCGCGGCCTTTGGTGGGTCCCTTGCGACGGCCTGGAGGGTGGTACATGACGCGGTCGGCGCGGATCCGCCCGAGCAGCCGGACCGGCTCGCCGCGCAAAAGCCAGGTCAGCCGCACGATGTCGTAGCCGGAATCCAGCACGAACAGCACCTCGGGATCGCCCTCGCGCCACTGGCCGGCCTCGCGCAGCCGCGCGAGCAGGTCCCGGATCTGGGTGGCGGTGACTTCGGTCAGGTCGTCGTCCGGTCCGAGACGGACGGTCGCACCGTCCAGGTTCACCCGAGCGCGAACCTCGCCGCGCTGTCCGAGGTGCCCGTGCCCGTGCTGCTGAACAGCACACTGCCCGCCGACCTTGTCCACCTCGACGAGGTCCGCGACCAGAACACGCTGCCGCTGCGGCTACGGACCGCCGCCGCGACGCCCGGCCCGCTGCTGGTCCACCTCTCCGGACGGCTGACCGCCGACCGCAGGGGCCGCCGCTTCCGCCTCCCCTCGACCGGCATCAACGCCTCGAACACCTGCAACACCGAGCTGCCCCGGGAATGGGCCGACACCGAGCTGCGGTCGCCCGGCCGGATGGACAACCCTGCTGCTCGACCTGGTCGCCGACAAGGGAGCATGGGCCGAACTGCAGGAACTGAGCACGCTCCCGACGGTGAACGCCGACACCTACGGCGTTGTCGGCTCACCCGGATTCCCCGGCACCGACGGAGCCGGCCCCTACACCCGGCAGACAGCCGAGCAACTGCGTCGCAACCCCGACCGGCCCACCGCCCCGCGGCTGCACGCGCTGACCGTCGCCGCCGCGACGCCCGGCGCCCTGGTCCTCCCCGCCGCCCTGCAGATCGAGGCGCACGACGACGAGGAGCAGCAGCCAGCTCCCCGTCCGATGAGCAACGTGCAGCGCATGCTCGCCGGATACACGAGCTTCCTGCCCGTGCGCCGGAGAGCCCGCAGGAGATCGCGCCGGGACTCGAAGCCATGCGGTCCCCACCCGCGCCCACACGAACTGCTCCGTACACGTACCCGTCACCGCCTCCGGTCCAGGTACCGCGTCCACCGACACCGGCCGAGCCCTCTGCTCCGGCACCGGTCCGGCAGCAGCCGAACGTACCGCCGCAACCCCCGGCGCAGCGCCGGTCAGCGCCGCGCACAGTAGTGTCAGCGGCTTCCCCTAGGCTCGCCTCATGAGTTCTTCTTTGAGTGTCTTCCTGCTCGATGTGGCCCGTACGCGTGCCCTGGTCGGATCCCGCGATGAACAGTTGCTGGAGGTGATACGCACCGAGTTCGGGGACGACCTGGCCCGCGACGACGACTATCACAGCCACGCCATCGAGCAAGGCGCTCCCACGGCAGACGAGGCGCTGCGCGCGGTCATCCACGGCGGGCCCTTCAGCGAGAACCGGGACCACGCCTTCCAGTACGGCTACGCCTACGAGCGGCTGTGCTCGCTCACCGGCGTGTTCCTGCCCAACGACTGCTTCACACCGCACAGGGGTGACTGGCTGTCTGTCGTCGACCAGGGTCTGAAGGCGCTGGGCATCACTGCCGTGTCCGTGGAAGACTTCAGTTACGGCGATCTGCCCGCGCCACTGCCGTATGCCTTCACACCGGGCTGCGGTGAGTGGACGCCCGGTCACATCGCCCAGGCGCTACAGCAGTTCGAGGCCGGCAAGCGGGTGGTCGACGAGTCTGGACAGGCCCCGCCGCTGGAGCCCGAAGTCGTGGAGGCCGTCATGCAATGCCTCGACTGGATGCGGAGTGCGGAGGCAGGAACCGGCTTCGGCATTATTGGCTTCCGTTTCTGAAGTCGAAGACAGGGGCGACCGGATAGCTGCCCGTTCCACCGAATCACTGCGGCTTGGAGGTCACCCGGTGCAGTCGGCCGGCCCGGCAACACCGGCACCGTGCGAGCGCTGCGGACAGCCCGTCACCGGCCCGCCCGGCGACGCGGGGACCGTGTCACCCCCGATCACCGCGAGGCACGCCCTGGCTGCGATCACGCTCATGACCAGGTGAATCACCAGACGAACGTCTCGCAGAAGAGGTCAGCCGACCTCCCGTGAAGGGCAACGGGACTGATCAATCCGGCGGCGGTCCTCACCACTGCCCCGAAACTGCGGCAGCCGCACGGATCCTCCCCCGCGGCCACCGCGAGTCCGTCAGCCCGACCAGCGAAGCACGGACATGGACGACCGGCGGCGGGCCAATCAAGTTGCCATCCATTCGCACCTGACTGTGCGCGCCACCGGAAATAGGTGTTGACGGTATCGGTCTGTCCGCAGCAGGATCCCAGCGTCCGGCTGCGAAGTGATCCACCGAGTGAAATGGAATGACTCATGCGCGAATTCGTGTGCCCAGTCACCGCCGACCCGCACACGAGGAGCCATGATCCGTTCACGCTCATACCGATCGGTCCGATCTGACGCCTCCACCGCCGCGGCGCGCTGCCACGATGCGCCGGGCCGGGAAAGGTGGTGGCGATGACCCATCAGGCGCTGCTGCTTCACTCCGGGCCACCTGATCCCGACCGGCTTGCGCGGCGTTTTCTCAGCTGGAACCTCCTACGGAGCCGTACTGCACAACGGCTGGTGGCTGGTCACCAGTCTCTACATGGCCGTGGACGTCGGCCTGTCGCCCGCGCAACTCCTGCTCATTGCCGCCGCGCAGGGTGTGGCGAGTGTCGTCTTCGAGGTCCCTGCGGGCGTTGTGGCCGACACCCTCGGCCACAAACCGGCGATCGTCACCTCGCACGTCCTGATGGCCGCTGCCATGGTCACAACAGGGCTGTCCGCCGGTTTCGTGCCACTGATGCTGGCGCAGATGCTATGGGAGATCGCCTGGACATTCGCCGGGGCGGTGAGCGACTCCGCGCGCGAGGCGCGGGCGCCAATGCACCTGGTCTGGTCGATCAATCTCGTCGGTCGCCCATGCCACGTCCGAACCGCTTATTTCTCCAACGGCTTGGTCGCCCCAATGGCCGGGGGGGCCTTTATTCTGACCGGTATCAACACCGGTTACGTCAATGTTGAAACACGGGTGGTGGACAGACGTCCCGACGTAGATACCGGTAACTGGGAGGAGGTCATCGAGGTCAGCGTGCAAGCCCCGGCCGGTGACCTCAAAGTCGAGTCGCTAGAACTCGGACCCGACTCCGGATCGATGCACTCCCTCAGCCCAGCAGGGCCTGCCTGGTGCAGGCTTCGTGTTCACGCCCGAGGCCGCGAGAACCTGCGCGACAAGGTGAGCATGGAACCTGTCGAGGACTACCTACTCATCGTCTGGCCAACTCCTCCCACGGATACGACCATTCTGGGTCTTTGAAGTTGTACCCCTCCGTACAGAGAGGCAACCGAGCCGGACGAGCAGGTGGGTGACCGCGCTGGTGCAAGCGTGGGCGGTGAACTGGCGGAGGGGGCGTCCAGGGCCCTTGGACCGTCTCTGGGTGGGTTTCCCTCAGCCCGGCTGAGTAAGTCGTCGCCGGTCGGCCCCGGAGCGCAGCTCGCGCCAGGGGCGAGCGCGGTCATGACTGCACATTGATCCGGTTGCCTTCGGGGTCGAACCGGTGGATCCGGTCTGTGGGTGCGTGCGCGATGATCTCCGCAGGTACGGGGTCGGCCGCGCGTACGCGCATCCGCACAGTCTGCCGGCCGCATCGGAAATGCACGATCCTTTCCGTGCCGATCAGATCGGCGTCGACGACCGAACCGCGAAGGGTGAGCGCGCCCGGTGCTTCGCCAGGCAGGAGGTCCTCGGGCCGGATGCCGACTGTGCCGGGCGGCAGCGCCAGCGGCTGTGCGTCGAGGAGGTTCATCGCCCCGAGGAACCCAGCCACGAACGTGGTCGCCGGCGCCCCGTAGACGTCCTCCGGGTCCCCGCACTGCTCGATCCGCCCATCACGCAGCACCACGAGCTGGTCGGCGAGCCCGAGCGCTTCAGCCTGATCATGCGTGACGTAGACCATCGTCGTACCCAGTTTGCGTTGCAGGGTACGGATCTCGCTGCGCATGGTCACCCGCAGCTCGGCGTCCAGACTGGACAGCGGCTCGTCCATGAGCAGTACGGCGGGCTCGCGGACCAACGCCCGGCCGATTCCGACCCGTTGCCGTTGCCCGCCGGACAGCTGGGCCGGTTTACGGTCCAGCAGGTGGTCGATCCGCAGCAGCTCGGCGATGCGGGTCACCCGGTCCCGGCGCTCCTGTTGGGGCACACGTGCCATGCGGAGCGGGTATTCGATGTTGTCGTGGGCGGTCTTGTTGGGGTAGAGCCCGTAGTTCTGGAAGACCATCGCGACCCCGCGCTGGCGCGGGTCGGCGTGGGTGACGTCGCGGTCGCCGAGCTGGATGCTGCCGGATGTCGGGGTTTCCAGGCCCGCGATGCAGCGCAGCAGGGTCGTCTTGCCGCAGCCGGACGGTCCCAGCAGGACGGTGATCGCGCCCGGTGCGCAGTGCAGGTCGACCTCGCGCAAGGCGGCCGTGCCGCCCGCGAAGGTTTTGGCGACGCTCACGCAGTGCACGTCGGCGGCGTGTTCCACCGGGTCGGTGTCGGGCCGGGGAGCGGTCATCGGGTGGGTCGTGGTCATGGGAGCAGTGACTCCGCCCGGTTGGTGGCGTCGGTGAGTGCTTTGGCGACGGTCATGCTCCCGCGGCGTGCGGCGAGGAAGTCGTCGCTGACCAGCGTCATGATCTCCGAGGCGTGCCGGCCGGGGAACTGGTACCAGGGCACCACAGCCGGGACTTCGGTCAGCGCGACCGTCATGGTGTCGTTCTGGCGGTAGAACGGCGCCAGGTACGACTCGCCTTCCACTGCGATCCGGTTGGGGGTGAGGTAGCCGCTGGCCCTGGTCAGGGTGGTGGCGCCGCGCGGGCTGGTGAGTTCGCTGATCACCGCCCAGGCCGCAGCCTGCTTGTCGGGATCCTTGCTGAGCACCACGAGCCCGCCACCCGCGGCCGGTGCCTTGCGGGTGCCGCCGTCCGGGAGCGGGAAGGGCGCGGAGCGGATCTTGAAGCCGGGCTTCGCCGACGTCAGTCCCACGATCGCCGAGTTGGACTGGAAGTACATGGCGAGGTCGCCGCGGAGGAACGCGTCCTGTTCCGTCTTGCGGTCCAGTGGCTTGCCGAGACCGGACTTCGTGATGTCCGCCCAGTACTGGATGACCGAGCTCACCTTGGGGTCGGTGAGTGTCAGCCGGGTCTCGTCGGCGTTCATCAGTGTGCCGCCGTTGGACATGATCAGGGGCTGGTAGGCCCACAGCCCGGAGTTGTCGCTGCCGAGACTGACCCCGTAGCGGGCGGCCCGGGAGGAGACGATCTGCTGGGCTGCGGTGCGCAGTTCCGACAGGGTGGCCGGCGGGCGGTCGGGGTCGAGCCCGGCCTTGCGGAAGATGTCGGCGTTGTAGTACAGCAACAGTACCGACACGCCGTAGGGCAGCGCCCAGGTCTTGCCGTCCCGTTTGCCCAGTTCGAGAAACGCCGGGTAGAAGTCGCCTGCGGTGAACGATCGGGCGGGAGTCATGTACGGGTCGAGTGGCATCGCAAGGTGGGTGTCTGCGTAGGTGCGCACCGAGTTCAGCCCGATCACCGCGATGTCCGGCGGGTTTCCAGCGGCGAGCCCTGCCTGGATCCGCTGGTCGACTGCCTCGTAGGTGGCCTCGCCGACGTTGTTGAGCTTGACGGTGATCCCGGTGCGGCGGGTGAAGTCCCGGCCGAGTGTTTTGGGTACCGCCGTGCTGTAGGCGGGGGAGTTCATGTAGGCCACTTCGACGTCGATCGGGTGGGCCGGGTCCGGCGACCGGCCGGGAGCGCCGGTGGTCGAAGCACGCGAACCGCAGGCGGTGGCGAGCAGGCCCACGCCGGCTATCAGCGCGGTGCGGCGAGAAAGGCTGACGGTCATGTAGAGCTCTCCGGGGAAACTAGTCGTTGTTGACGGCGAAGGCGATACCGCGCACGAACTGCCGTTGCGTGGCCAGGAATGCCAGAAGCAGGGGCAGTACGGCCAAGGTCGCCGCCGCCATCTGCATCCCGTAGTCGGTCATGGTTTCGGTGCTCGCGTAGGTGGCGATGGCATAGGGCACGGTCGCCGCATGGTCGGTCTGCAGCATGACCGAGGGCCAGAACAGGTCGTTCCAGTGGGACACCACACTGAACACGCCGAGCGTGACCAGGGCGGGGCGCATGTTCGGCAGCGCGACGCGCCACACCAGCGCGATCGGGCCGACCCCGTCCAGGCGGGCCGCGTCGAACAGGCTTTGCGGGAGGGTGAGGGCGAACTGGCGGAAGAGGAAGACAGCGAACGCCGAACCGGCGAACGGCACCACGAGCGCGGCCAGGCTGTCGGTCCAGCCCAGCCGGGACAGCAGCACGTAGTTGGGCAGCGCGATGACCTGTTCCGGCACCACCAGGCAGGCCATCACCAGCAGGGTCGCCACCCGCTTTCCGGCAAACTCGCGGCGGGCGAGGGCGAATCCGGCGGGCAGTCCGAGCACGACCTGGGCCAGGAAGATCAGAGCGGTCATCAGCGCCGTGTTGGCGTAGAGGCGCAGCCATGGCTGCTGCTCCCACACCACGGCGAATTTCGCCACCGTGAAGCCGGAAGGCCCGTGGTGGAACGAGGCGCCGGTGGTGGTGAATGCGGTCTGCAGCATGACGGCGAACGGCAGCAGCATCACGACAGCACCGACGGCGAGCAGCAGATGACGGACGAGTTGGCCGATCATCCGGCGGGAGCGCCTCGTCATCGGGCACCTGCCGTTTCCCAGCGACGCCCGATGCGCAGTTGCAGCAGGGCCGTGCCGAGCAGGATGACCAGCAGGACCAGGTTGACCACGGAACTGCCCCCGATGTCGAGGAACTTGATGCCTCGTTGCCACAGCAGCACCGACAGGGTCTGCGAGCTGCTGAGCGGGCCGCCGTCGGTCATGACCCGCACCTGGTCGAACACGCGCAGCGCGTCGCGGACGGTGAGTACCAGCGTGAAGACGGTGGCGGGGCCGAGTGCGGGCCAGGTGACCGTCCAGAACCGGTGCCATGCGCTCGCGCCGTCGAGGAGGGCGGCCTCGTGCAGATGCGCGGGAACGGCGGACAGGCCGGCGAGGAAGAGGATCACCGCGTTGCCCAGGCCGGCCCAGCTGCCGACGACGGCCGCTGCGGGCAGGGCGAGGGTCGTCGAGTCCAGCCAGTCTCGCAGTCCCAGCCAGCCGCCCACGCTGGCGTCGATGAGCCCGCTGTCGGGGTAGAAGAGGAAGCGCCACACCACCGACATCGCGGTGAGCGTCGCGGCCGCGGGGAGGAAGTACACACTGCGCCAGAAGCCGGCGCCGCGGGACAGGCCATGGATGAGCAGGGCAACCACAAGGCCACCGCCCAGTGTGACCGGGACGGTGATCGCGGTGTACTCGATCGTGTTCACGGTCGCCTGCCACAGCTCGTGGCTGGGCAGTACTCGCTGGAAATTGCGCAGGCCGACGAATTGGAAGGCCTGAGTGATGGGGTCGTAGTCGAATACGGACAGCGCGAGCACCAGCAGTATCGGCGCCAGTACGAACACGCCCATCAGCAGCATCGCCGGGCCGGTCAGTACCCAGCCGAGGGCGTGCTGATGCTGAGCCGGCTTCGGTGTTCTCGCGCCGGGCACGCCAAGGAAGCTGGATGTCGTTGGTGCGCTTCGTTGCCGAGTGGCGGAATTATATTCCTTTTTATTGATCATGCGAAGGAACTCACCTCCCTATGGGTGGCGGCGAAGTAGGGTCGAGTGATGGTCGGGCACGTGACCGCGAAGGCACGTGCGAAGACGGACAGCGAGTCTCCGCTGCGTACCGGAGGGATCGCCGTTCGGATTCAGGCCGCCAGGTTCGGCTGGTGCCGGGTGCGCTGAAGATCGTGGGCCTGGTCACTGAGGATCGGTCGTGGGTGTCGACCCCTCGGCGCCTGAGGCGACCGATCGGGCGGGCGCACGTCGGAGTCCACGATGATCCGCGCTGCCAGGAGCTGTGGTTCAAGGGTTGGTCATGGACGGTCGGCGAGGGCGAAGAATCCTCGGTCGTCGAGTCGTGGCACGGTGTCGTCCTGGTCGAGCCGGGCTGCTTCGTCGACGTCGGACCCGAAGTCCTTCTGGATCAGCTCACGGCCGGTGGTCGAACCGCGCAGCCATCGGTCCAGACCGTCTTGCTCGGCGGCGGCGTAGGTCGACGCGGCGGCCTTCGCCTCGGTCGACAGGCTCACGCCGAGTGCCGCTGCGGCGTCTGCGATCGCACCTGCGCCGAGCCAGTCCTCGATACTGGGACGTATCCCCCCGGCGGTAGCGAGCATCGACGACCAGCGTGAAGCGGCCGCGATGACGGTCACCCGGCGGACGGCGCCGCCGGTCAAGGCGCTTGCGCACCAGCGGGCGACCGCTGTCCGGTTCCGCAGGCAGCCGGCCAGCAGCACCGTGGCGTGCCGGGCGCTGCTGACGATGCCGGCGCCGTTGATCGAGGTGAGCGCGACCTGGTCGCCGCTGACGAGATTGCCGACGCTGCTGGGGGACAGTGTGCGCTTCGCGTCCGTTCCGCCCTGGGTGAGCGCCGGTGGCGGAACCCGGTAGGTCTGCGCGACTCCGTACGGACCGCCCAGCCGCTCCACTTCGGTGCGGGACAGTGCGAGCACGGCCGCACCCCGGCTGACCGCCATCGTCACCGTGGTCGAGAAGGTGAGCGTGTCGACGACCACGACCGCGTCGCCGCGGTCGGCGGCGAGTTTGGCGGCCTGTCTCCCCCACTCGACGTGCAGATGCGCGGCCGGCCAGGGCTCGAACGGCGCACTGGGCAGGTCTGACGCGCCGTACTCAGTCATGGCAGGCCGCCACGAGGACGCTCGGCTCCCGGGACACGGCCACTTCGACGCCCCGCAGCCGTGAGTGGCTGGATTTCTCCCGTGACCCGATGGCGGGGAGAACGAAACGTTCGGCGAACTCGAAGGCGCCCGCGAGGTGTTCGGGCTTACCGGCCGCGGTTGTGATACCGGGCGCCCTTCGCCGATCAGCTTGATCCGTTTCAGCCGCCGCACCGGTGGCTTCCATTATGTCGGCTCCTTGCTTGTCGGGCCGCCTCGGGGAGCGCGGCCCTTGTCCTGGTACTCCATGTGTATGTCGAACACGTCCGGCCTGCTCCAGCCGCGGCCGTACTCGAGGGGACGGCCGTCGCGCCCGTCGACAACCAGGCCGGTCAGGCCCCAGACCCGGGGCCGACCCTCCAGTTCGAGGGCGGCCGCGATCTCCTCGCCCGGGACCTGCATGTCGACGCGCGTCCACTCCCGCCGGGGGCGGTAGCCGAGGCTGGTCAGGATGGTGTGGAGCGAGCCGCCCATGGCGACCAGGTTGCCAAAGCCCGGCGCGAGATCGGCCGGCAGGCAGGTCAGCGTGGTGTTGGCGACGAGCCTGTTGACCAGGCCGATGCGGCGCAGCCGGACGACCTGGTCCCTGGGGCCGAGTTCGAGCCGCTCGCGGGTCTCCGGATCGGGCCGCGTGAGGACGGCGTCCACCGACTTCACGGACGGTTCACCGCCCGCGCGGCGAACCGCCTGGCTCCAGCTCGGTGGCTGGTCAGGACTGATGGTGAACGCCAGCTGCAGGGCTACAAACGTGCCCGAACCCTTGCTGCGCCGCACGAGATGCCTGCGCTCCAGTTCCTGGAGAGCCGCGCGGGCGGTCACCCGGCTCACCCCGTGCTGCGCCGCGAGCTCGTTCTCGCTCGGCAGCCGGTCACCGCCGTTCATCGTGATGATCGAGATCTCGAGCAAGTCGGCCAGCGCGAGATAGTTCGGCACGGCCCCGTGCGACATCGCCAACTCTCCTCTCGTGATCCGCTCGACACCGGCAGCGCGCCGGGTAGACACCGGCCTGCGGTGTCGAAGCGGTGGATGTCCGCTGCCTTCACGGCGGCCGTGATCCCGGCGCCTCGAGCAACCGGAGACACCTTGGTCTTCCGTCCGGGGCACGACGCCACGGCGGTTACGTCCCTGACGTTACAAACCGTGGAACAGCCGCACCAGCCAACAAAGATGAAATGATCGATTAACAACTTGTTACTACAGGAGCCTCATCGATCTCCTCACTCGAAGGGTCTGTGACCAGCGCGATAGTGTCGGGTCGCCCCTGTCTCCGGCAGCGGCGGGGTGGCTTCCCCGCCCCGAAAACGGAGCCTCGAGACCATCGAGGCCCGGCCCGTCTACCGACCGCGGTCAGCCTCAAACGCACGTCAGAAGAGGTCGTGCCCGCGAGGGGGCGTGGTGTCGATGCCCTGTTCTCCCAGTCACAGCCGGTCCGAAACGCGGAGCTGCCCATGACGAACCGATCAGCCCTCTGGGACGGTGAGGAACTGCATGTCCTCGACGGCGATGAGATCCTCGTGCACCTGACCGAGGGCTCGCGCGAGCAGCCTCTCGTGATCTTCGTCCCCGGCGGTGGGCACCTCGGGCGCATCGCCTACGGCCGCGGACGCGAGCAGGACTTCCTCGCCTACTGGGCGGCCAGAGCCGGCCACAGCTTCCTCGCCGTCTCCTATCCGTGCGATCACCCGGTCTTCTCCAAGCCCTCGGCCCATCTCACGCTGCACCGTTGGGCCGAGATGATCGCCGAAGTCAGCGCCCACGTCGTGGACCGAATCGGCCTGCCCCGCCGGATTGTCGTCATCGGCTGGAGCATGGGCGGCCGGGTAGCCAGCAAGCTCTGCTCAAGCGCACTGCGCCACAACATCGAGCTCGAGGCGTTCATCTCCTTCGCGGCAACTCCACCGTTCGCCGGCCTCGCACCGCTCACCCCAGAATCACGATCGTTCACCAGCGAAGGGCTCTGGAACGTGGCCGGCCCCCCAGGCAAGCGTTCCTCACCGTACGTAACGTCGTGGCTGAAGGCGCTTGCCCTCCAGTCCGGCCGGTGCGGCAGGTGCCTGATCCCGGAGGAGGATTACCTCGAGCACTATGTGGCCAACACACCGATCCAGCTGCGCGGCGAGGCCGACCGAATCCACGACGGCGTGCACACCATCTCCCTCGACGACGCCGACACCGACACGGGGGGTCTACGGTTCGGCGACTACCCCATCTGCGGGGCCGTCATCCCCGCTTGGAAGGAGGACGGGCGCCATGCGCTGACCGACCGGGCCCTCTGGGGCCTGGCCAGCGTGCAGCGGCTCCGGCATGACGTCATGGCGGGCAGTCAAGCGGCGCTGTCCACCCTCGACGATCAGGCATGGACGCGGCTGCTCTCACTCGTCGACGAGGTACCCGCACGGCTGACCCGGAGGATCGCCAGCAGCCACATGTTCTTCGTCGGCGAGGACGGCGCCCGCGAAGCAGTGGAGCACTTGAGCTCGATTCTCGCCGCGGTGCGTGCTCTCAGAACGCAATTCGCCACGTTGATCGGGCCATGATGCTCGGTTGGCGGTACCTGCGCTGAAGCGTGCGCGGCAGACAGGCAAGAGGTCGGCGAGCGCGACGGAGCCGATTGACCCAACCGGGAAGGTGCCGTCGGCACAGGAGTGGGGAACATCCCGGTGGCGACGGCGTCGGGGACGGCCTCCAAGCGACTGTGAAGGCGGCCCGGTCGGGATCAGCGCCGGGAACCGTGTCGACGGCGGTGACCCTCGCGTGGCACACGGCCGGGCAGAGCGCGAGCAAGACCCACACCTTCTGCCCGGTGCCAACTGGGTCCGTCGAGCGCAGTATCTTCCAGTGGTCGTGGTCGAGCTGTACCAGCGCGTCCGCGGCATCGGTGCGGTGGTCGGTCAGCGTGATGACGAAGCCGCACAGTGCTGCCGTCGGTGCCCACCTGGGCGCTGCTTGAGAACCCGCCCGCCGGATGCGCCGCCGTCCTGGGTGGCGGCAGCGATCCGCCGGTGCGGCTCGGCCGTGTGGCGACAAGTGCCCTGGCCGGACTTGCTGGTAGCTGACGACCTTGGGACCGACAGAGGTGATCGCGGTCGGCCCGTGACGCGAGAAAGGCCGCACGGCTCGGGCGAGTTGTGACCCCTGCCTGGGCCCGTGCGGCCTGATTCCATCCTGCCCTGTCCGGGGTCTCCCGCGCACACTTCGGCGAGTTGCTGGAAGAACCCGCCCCGCGCTGGGAGTCCGCCCGCGAGTCGGCGCTGTGCCAGCGGCGCGGCGGGGACCGGCGTCGGGCGGCAGGTACCGGACCGCGGTGCGCACCGAAGGCATCGCCGAACAGTTCCGCCAGCACCGCAAGGCCAAGGCCGACGAGGGCTACCGATGCCTGACGAACAAGTTTCCCCGACCAGGTCGACCCCCGGCCGAAGAAGCCGAAGGACGAGCACCACCGGGCGACCACCACGCCTGGCGCGAGCAGCGCCGCCGCCAGTCCTCGGCGCGGATCCACGTCGAGCACAGCAACGCCGAGTACAAGCAGTGGCGGCTGCTGCAGCGGTTCACCGGCCCACGCGAGACCTACCCCGAGACGCACCTCGCCATCGCCGGCCTCGTCTTCGACCGCCCGGCCCGCAGGCCCACGCGACGCATGCCCAGCGCTGAACCAGTCCTCGCCCGGCAGGCCGCCTGCTGATCACCCACCAGCCGACCCGCCAGGCCGGCATACCCGGCCTCAATCGCTCCCAAGGGTCGTAAAGCCGCAGACCTTCAGGGCGCTGACGCGGCCGATTACGGATCGCGGCGGCTGCCGATGCCGACCATCAGGCGGCAGTCACCGACTCGGCGAGTGCGGCCTGCACCAGGGTGCGTGCGGCCCACGCCATGGCGTCTGTTGCTTCGGCGGCGTCGGATCGGCAGATGTCGAGTTGTGTCAGCAATGCTTCAGTACCGAACACCAGTGGCAGCGTGAGCCGCAGCCGGCGCATGGCGTTCGGCGGCAGAACGTCGGCGGCGGGCTCCAGTGCCCGCTCGACCCACATCATCCGGCGCCGTACCGGGCCGGGCGTATCGCCCTCGCGCAAGGAGGTCTCCAGCTGAAGGTGTTCCAGTTCCCGAAAGGCGCGGGGGTTTGCGAACAGCACCGCCATGAGGCCGCGCACGAGCGCTTCGGCACGTGCGACAGCATCGTCGGTAGCGGCGGCGAACAGTGCGTCGGGATCGGGGTTGAGCCTGGCGATGTCCGCCTCGATGGCCGACCGGGGCCGGGCCACGAACCGTGGGCCGGGTTCGAGTCGGTCGCGCAGCCACTCGACGGCATACTGGATCGCTGCTCGGCGCTGGTCGGGGACGCGGGCACCGAAGGACAGGAAGCCGTGGATCATGCCCTGCCACATCCGCGCCTCGACCGGAACCCCCGCCCCGCGAAGGCGTTCGGCGTAAGCCAGCCCGTCATCCCTGAGCACGTCACACTCCGGCAGCAACAGATACGCGGGTGGAAGGCCGGAAACATCGTCCGCGCGCAGCGGCGCCACCTCGGGCAGGGTCCGCGACGCGCCTGGGCCGTATTGGTCCACGTACCACAGCATCCGTTCCCGGGTGAGCCGATGGCCGGTGGCGAACTGCCGTGCGGACGCGGTGGCCATCGAGGTGTCCAGAACCGGATACATCAGCAGCTGCAGTGCCGGGCATGTCGGCTTCCCGCGACGCCGCAAGCACACCGCAGCCGCGAGATTTCCCCCCGCACTCGTGCCGCCTACGACGATGCGGGTCGTGTCGATATCCAGCGAATCGGCTTCTGTCGCCAGCCAGTCCAGCACAAGTTCGACATCGTCCAGCGCCGCCGGGTACGGGTGCTCGGGAGCAAGCCGGTAGTCGACGTTGACGACGAGGAAGCCGGTCGCGTTGGCAAACGTCCGGCACAGACCGTCAAGAGCCTCGAGGTTTCCGCGGACCCAACCGCCGCCGTGCAGCAGCACCAGCACCGGCACCCGGTCACCAGTCCGCGCCCGCCGGTATATACGGATGGGAACGTGTCCCGCAGTCAGGTCGCGGACCACCGCAACGTGTTCTGGCGGCGTGGCATTGCACCGCACTGTCTGCTCGTGCTCGGCCCGGGTTGCCGCGATGTCTTGCGGCCTTGCCGGCGGATCGGTGCACAGATCGGCGAGCGCTGGATCGACGGTGTTCTGGTGGAGCACTCAAAACTCCTGTGTGTCATGGGTTTCGGAAGAATTGATCGGGACAGCGCACCGGTACGACGGTGTCGTGGTCGATGAGGCAGGCGTCCTCGACTTGCGAGGGTTCGCCGCGGCTTTGCAGCCACCGTCCTGTGACCGAGCGGCGCAGCCATGAACCGATGACCTCCTGCTGGGTCCCGGCCTCGAAGAGCGCGGCCATCGCGGCCGCCTCCACGGAGACGGTCAGACCCAGACCACGGGCCGCCGAGGCGATCGCGCCGGCCGCGAGGCCGTCCTCGATGGAGGGCCGTAGTGCGGTGAACGGCGTCATCTGCGACCACATGGAGCCCGCCGCGATGAGTGTTACCCGCCGGGCTGTGCCGTTGGCGATCGACGTCGCACACCACTGGGCGACAGCCGTCCGGTTGCGGAATGAACCGATCGCCGTTCCAGGTGCCTGTTCGACGGCGGCGCACAGGGTTCCGCCGTTCTGGGACGGTACGACAACGCGGTCGCCCGGCCGCAGGCCGGCCAGTTCGGTCAAGGCGCCGCGAAGCTGCCGGTCCGGGGGGTCGTTCGCCAGTAGCCGGGCGTTGTAACGCGTCTCGATGACGGTGTGGTCGCCCTCCTGCTCCAGAACGGCCCGCGGCAGCGCAAGCACATCCGCGCCGAGCGCCACGGCCATGATGGCCGTCGTCGAAAAGGTCAGCGCGTCAACGACAACCACGGCGTCGCCCCGCTCGGCGGCGAGCAGAGCGGCGTCCAGCCCCCAGTCCAGGTGGAGCTGCGCGTCTGGCCAGGGGTCGAAGGCTGTCAGCACGCCGCCTCGCCCTTGTGGAAGTACGTGCGCTTGAGCAGCCGGTGCGCGCCCGGCTCGATCTCCGTGCGACCGTGCAGGTACAGCGTGTTGTCGAAGAGCAGGTAGTCACCTGCGTCCAGCCGCAGCTCGACGGTGGCGACGCCGCTCTCGAAATACTTTGTGAGTGTGGCCAGCCCGGCACGCTGTGCGGAAGTGACGGACTGCCCGGCGAGCAAGACACCGGCCTCGAGATTCTGCTTGCGATACCGCACCCGGAATCCGTCGTCGGCCCGGGAAAGGACGGGCGCGAGCACCGGCGCCTTGTCCTGATGCTGAGGATGGACAAACGGGTATCGTTCCTGGAGGTTCTTGAGGCTGTCCTCGTCACCTGCACCGCTGAGCGCGGCAACCGCATCGTCGACGTGGAGAAGCACGCTGCGACCGCCCTGCCCTTCATTGGCAACGCACGCGAGCCCCACAAAATCCGGCGGACATTGCTGCGCCGACGCATCGGTGTGCAAGAGCATCTCCGAGCGTTGGTTCTGCGCGCGCAGCTTCTCCTCGTCAGCGGCCACGGGGGTGAGATGATCGACCAGGTTATCGCCGTACACCCCCGAGGTGACCGCCGGAGCGGCCGCGGCGCCGAGAAGTACCAGCAGCGTGTCGCTGGCGACCGGCACGTTGCGCAGCAGCACGGCGCCCTCATCGGTCAGACCGGCGCGGACAGCGTCCAAGACGCCGGCGCCTTCGGGCACTCGCGCCACCAGCCGACTCAGAGCGTCGCCCTGCACCGGCGGACGAACCAGTGTATTTACCTCCGCACTGGGGCAGATGTCCTCCGCCACCGCCGCGAGAGACTCCGCAATGTCCTTGATGTCAATGGCTTTTACGCCCATCACGCAGTGTCCTTTCCTGGGTCGTGCGACATTTCTGAAGGGGAGAGGGGAATCGTCGGGTGCCCGAACTCGAACCGGACCCGAAGCACGTCTGGGCGGTTCCACGCATAGCTCAGGGCCAGAGGCCGGGCGGACGGTCCGTCGACGATGCAATGGACCACCTGCCACAACGGTGGGCGTCCCCCGACGTCCAGTGCACGCGCAGTCTCGACGTCAGGCACGGTGAGCTCGGCGTGTGCCCACGATCGTTCCGGCTGATAGCCGAGCGCCCTGAGCACGGCAATGAGGTCGGTGCCTGCCGTCGCCAGGAGTTCGTCGAACTGCGGCGCGAGATCATCCGGCAGGTAGCTGTAGGTGATATTGGCCGCGATCTCGTTGACCGTCGCCAGCCGCACGATCTCCACGACCCGGCTGCTCTCCGGGAGCCCCAGCCCCTGCCTGACCTCGTCGGAGGCGCGAATGCCCTTGGAGCTCACGATGGCACGACTGGTGGCAGCGCCCGCCTTTTCCACCATCTCGCTCCACGGCGTGAACCGGGGGCTGATCACATATTCAACCCGTTGAACCACATAGGTCCCTGAGCCCCTGGCGCGCCGAACCAGATAGCGACGTTCGAGTTCCTGCATGGCAGCGCGAGCGGTGACCAGGCTGACCTTATGCCGCTCAGCCAGCTCAACCTCGCTCGGCAGGCGCTCGCCGTGCTGGAGTGAGGCGATCCCCTTGGCCAGTTCCTCGGCAAGGACCAGATACGCGGGCAGGTCCGACGTCACGTGGTCACCGCCCGATCGCTCAGCGACCCGGAGTTGCGCATCCGGACGCCGTCACGGGTGATGAAGCGAAAGGCGCTCCGGTCACACCACTGCACCGCATCGGGTGCTCCTTCGCCCAGCCGCAGGCGGCCCGGCCTGTCCCTGCCCGCCCCAGCGCGAACGCGGTACTGCCGACCAGGGGCTTGTCCGGGGTGCTGACCCGTCCCGGCAGTCGTTCGATTCTCGATCATGTCCGGAACGCTAGGCCAGCAACATCAACCGTTCATCTCACGCGAGTGAACGTCAACCCAACAAGCAGTAAGGAGTGATTCATGATCTGTCACTACAGATTCTGGTGCACGCCGTGAGGAGAAGGTCACGAGCTCCACGTGGAACAGGACGCCGGAGCCGGCGCAACTTCGTCGATCACCTCTACGAGCACGCCGGCGCCAAGCTCGTCACAGAGAGCGAAGAGAACGACAGCGAACTCCGGTCGAGGTGAAGGAGCCCATCGCCGCCGAGTACGCCCACATCCAGCGGGTGACGCTCGGCACAGACGGAGGCCGGGTGACGGCACCGCGAGTGGGCGCCGAGCTCCACCGCTGAGCTGAGGTGATCAGTGAGCCTTTCCCGGTAAGCGCCCGTCGCTCACTGTGATCGCGATGCTTGCGCTGCCGCCTGTGCGGTCCTCAACTCCGGGCAGACGTAAGGCCCCTGGTAGGAACGATCTTGCGACGGACTGTTCTGACCGAGGGGCCTCATGTGTCGACCAGTGTCGCATGCACCGCGGTGCTCGATGTGAAGCGGTCCACCGCCGAACACCTGGCCCGGCTGCTGCGCGATCACCGCATCGCGGCCGGAACCCGCAGGGGCAGGCGTGGGGCTGGGCTGCTTCCGCCAGGCGGTGCTCGTCCTGCGCTGGTTCATCGACGGCACCCGGTTTCCCCAACTCACCCGCGCCAACGACCTGTCGGCGTCCACCGCATACCGCTACCTCCACTACCTCCACGAAGGACCGACCGTTCCGGCGGCCGGGGCGCCGGACCCCGCGACCGCGCTGAAACGCGCGAAGGCGGCCGGGCTGACGCACCTGAACCTCGACGGCGTGGGCGGCTGGGAACTGCCCGGCCGTGAGGGTGCCATCCGCTCCAGTGAGCCGACCCTTGGCGTGTGCTCGGCCTCCTGCGTGGCAACAATGCTGAAGGAGCGACCCCATCGGAGTGATCAGCCCGGACGCAACCCTCAAGAACAAGTCGGGTTCAGACCATACCCAGGTAGGCGATGAGAGACGAGTTGGTCGAGATGATCGGGAGGTGTCGAGAGACATGTTGATTGAGAAGGTGTTCCAGAGCGAAGACTTGCCGGCTTCGGACCGCTTCGACTTCTGGCGCCAGTTGGTCGGGCAGACGCATGCGCCGTTGGAGTTGCGCAGTGACCACTGGGCCGACTTCCGGGCCTCTCAGCGTGTGATCGACCTCGGGTGCGTAACGGTGTGGCCGACAACGTTCCAGCCGGTGTGCTTTGGGCGGACGCCGAAACTGATCAAGCAATCTGATCCCGAGGGGCTGCATCTGTCCCTGCCGTTGAGCGGGGCGTTACACGTGACCAGGGGCGAGCAGGAGACTGTGTACGGCCCGGACAGCCTGTGCGTCGTGGACACCTCTCGGCCCGTCGACGTTCGTGGGGGCCACGGCTCGGGATCGCACACGGGGATTGGTATTGAAGTTCCCAAGGCGCTGCTGCCACTGCCGCGGAACCAACTCGACCGGGTGGTCGGGCTACGGCTTCCGGCCGATGAGGGTTTCGGTGCTCTGCTGGCACAGTTGCTCACCCAACTCTCAAAGTGCGCCGGCGCTTACCGGTCCGAGGACGGGCCCCGCCTGGGAACCGTGGCCGTCGACCTCCTGTCCGCGCTGTTCGCCCACGCCCTCGACACCAGCAGTTCCCTCCCCCCAGAGACCCACCGACAGACCCTCGTGCTACGCATCCGGCACTTCATCCAACAGCATCTGCACGACCCGCAATTGACTCCGCGCACCATCGCTGCCACGCACCACATCTCCACTAGCTACCTGCACCGCCTCTTCCAGCAGGAGGACCAGACGGTCGCTGCCTGGATTCGCAGCCAACGCCTGGAGCGGGCGCGCCGTGCGCTCGCCGACCCCACGATGCGCGCCACCCCCATCCACGCCATCGGTGCGTTCTGCGGCTTCCCACGCGCGTCCGACTTCACCCGCGCCTTCCGCACGGCCTACGGTATCCCGCCGAAGGAGTACCGCTACCAAGCGAAGCGCATTGCCGAGTAGGCCCATCGCCAAGTAGGTGGGCACTCAGTGCTAACGAAATCCATGATGCCGCTATATACCCTGAGAAATGCGCGGGAGAAAGAGACCGACAGCAGGGCGTTCCTGGCCACTGATCAAGCGCGTGTCAAGGGTGACGGCCGGACAGTCAGTGGCACCGTACGCGCCGAGGGACCACGGTCGAACCCAGGACCCCTGGCCTGCCGAAGAGGGAGTCGAAGATGAACCGCATCAGCAAGACCCTCATCACTCTGGCCATGGTTGCCACCACCGGAAGCGGAGCTGCCGGTGGTATAGCAGGGCCCATTCATCGTCCCAGGTATCGGAGGGATAGCAGCGTCGCCGCAACGGTTTCCCCCCTTCAGGACGGGGCGGGGCCGGCCGCTTCGCGGCTGGCCCCGCCGGTCAGGCGTCGATGTAGTCGGCGATCACGTCAAGCGTGGACTCGACCGAGCTGAGCTGGGTGTTCAGGTGCTTGATCCATCGGCCCTTGGGTTGGAGGGCAGCGTGCGGTGCGACGACGCCGGTGATGAACCGGCGGATCTCGGTGAGCTTCTCTGATGCTCGCGACCTCGTATGCCTGGAGCTCGGCCGGGTCCGAGCAGAACTTGTAACCGTCTGGGCGGGTCCAGATCAGGGGTGGCCAGCCGCATTCGGCGATGGTGTCCCGCAGGCAGGCCAGGCCCGCGCGGGTCTGGTGGGGCGACAGTTCGCTGGATCTGACCAGCTGGTTGAAGGTCAGACCGGCCGGGCGGGCCTCGAAGAGTACGAACCGGACGGTGTCGGCGTGTCGCTGAGCGGCGGGTGATCTGCGCTCGGAAGCGCGGGGCATCGCCTACTCGCCTTGCAGCAGTTTTGCCAGCTCGCCGTCGACGTCGACCTTGCCGGTGTCGACTGCGGTCTCGATCCAGTCCAGGGTCGCCCGAACGCGGGCGACGTTCTCGTGGACGATGGTGCGTTCGTCGTCGCCGAGCTGGTGGTCGCGCATGCCGGGGACGACACGGCCGGCCGCGGCGACGAACGCGTGGCAGGCCGTGACCAGGTCCAGGAACTCCACCGACCGATCGATGTTGCGGATCGTCGGGGCGACGGGGCTGGTCTCCTCGAAGTGCTCGCGGGCCTGCCGGCCCCGCTCGACCTGAGCGTGGTTGACCTGGTGGCGGGCGGTGTCGTCCGACATCACCCGGAAGGCGACGTCCGGCCTGCGCAGCAGGCCGGTGGTCACCTCGGCGGCGACGTGCTCGTCACGGGTCAGTTCCTCGACGACCTTCATCTTGTCCGCCTTGGCAACGCGGGCGACGACCTCCGGGCGGCGCAGGAAGTCCGGGGCGACGGCCGCCGCGACCTGGTCCTCCCGGGTCAGTTCCTCCACCACCCGGACCTTGTCCTCGTCCTTGACCTGCGCGACGACCGCCGGACGACGCAGCAGATCACCCGTGACGGTGGCGGCGACCTCCTCGTCCTGGGCGAGGGTGTGAATCGCACTGACCTTCTCCTGCGGAGTGACGGGTTTGACCACCTGCCGGCCGACCCTTCGGTTCGCCTCGTCCGGCGTCCCGCGGGACTTTCCCTCCGGCGGGTTGAGGACGGTGGCGAACCGTTCCTTGTCGTCGGCTATGGACGCCAGGATCTGGTGGACCGTGAACGAGACCCCCGTCACCCGCCGGTCTTTCGGCCACTTCGACGCCGTCCACCGGGCCTTGTCCACCATCGCGTAGGACAGCCCGATGCCCTCGGCCAAGCGGAACAGCGACTCCTTGACCGTGAACAGCGAGTCGCTCCGCTCCTGACCGCCGGCCTCACGCACCGGCTCGACTTCAAGCGCATAGTCGCCGACCGTGAACTGGATCCGGCTGGCCGTCTCGACCAGTTTCCGCAGTTCAGCGACGATCTCCGCGTACCGGTTCGCGCTGACGCTGCCGACCTTGACGGAAGAAATCGAAGCATCTCGGTCCGCCAACAGGGAGCTCACCCGTGCCTTGAACCAGCCCCACTGAGCCTTTCCCAACCTGGCTGATAACGGCGTGAGTTGGTGTGGGGGCCGCGTGCGGGAAGAGGTGAAGCTCCTGGTAGATGGGTTGTCGACCAAGATCAACCTGTCCACCCGGAGCTTCATGTGCTTGTCTACCCATCGGGGATCGATCTGTCCAGCTCGGCCCTTCGCTTCCTGTCCCGCCTGCTGACCGCCCGACGACGTGAGCCCGGTACCCGATGGCGTCGGCTCCCGGCAGACCGCCAAGCCCTGCTGGTTCTGGCCCACCTGCGGTGCGGACACACCTACGCCCAGCCCGCCGCCGGCTTCGGCGTCGGAACCAGCACGGTCCACCGGTACGTGGCCGAGGCCGTCGAGATCCTGGCCGCTCTCGCGCCCGGCCTCGCCACGGCCGTCCGGGCTGCAGCGCGCAAGGCGTTCGTGATCCCCGACGGGACGCTGCTGCCGATCGACCGCATCGCCGCCGACCGCCCGTACTACTCCGGAAAACACAAGAAGCACGGAATGAACGTGCAGGTCATCGCCGATCCGTTCGGGCGTCTGCTGTGGGCCTCGGCCGCCCTGCCCGGCGCGGTCCACGACATCCGCGCCGCCCGCACCCACGGCATCATCGACGCCCTGGCCCAGGCCGACCTCCCATGCTGGGCCGACAAGGCGTATCAGGGAGCCGGCGGTACGGTGCGGGTTCCCTACCCTGGCCGCTGGGAGAAGCTGTCCGCCGGCCAGCAGGCCGTCAACAGCTCTCACGCCAAGATCCGCGCGCTCGGTGAACAGGCCATGGCCGCCCTCAAGACCTGGCGACTCCTGCGCAAACTCCGGTGCAGCACCACCCGTATCACCGCACTCGTCCAAGCCGTCCTCACCCTCCACCTCAACGCCTCACGCTGAGGTTGGGAACAGCTCACTGGCAGAACCATTCGTCCGACAACCTCAAGGCCCACCTGTACCGCGACGGCAGGCAGCACGCAATGTCCAAACTCCCCGCCGCCTTCCCCGTCCCGGGCGCCACCGTCGAGGTAAGGATGAGCGCCTTCGGAATCAAACGCTGCCACTACGTCACCGACAGAGGTCCCGAGTACCAGCTCGACCCCCACTCCGCCGAGGGGCGCCGCGCGCGCCTCTAACGCGAGCACCCCGCGCTGAGCCGCACGATCGGTCTCCTCTCGCTGTGCGTGCTCGTCGCCGCCCTGGCCGTCCTCATTCCGCAAATCGCCGAACAGCTCACCAAGTCCGAGGGCATCGCCCAGCACACCGGGACCTTCACCTCGCCCATCGACGTGCCGAAGTGGGGCAACACCGCGCTCGGCCTCGCCACGGTGGCAGCCAGCACCGAACGGGCGTTGCGGCTGCGCTACAGCTGGCTGCTCGACGGCGGAGCGGGATGAACGCGCCCTGGAGAGGGATCGTTTGCCGACAGGACGGGCGCGCGTCTGTCGGGCGCGCTCACCGGTCCGCGGGCGCCGCGTGCCAGTGTCCGCATGATGCCCGCTCCCGTCAGCACGGCCGTGGCGTGCAGCGCCACGGCGACCGCGACGTTCTCCGGGTAGCTGACGTCGCTCGGGTGCGCCAGCGCCACGTACACCGTCGCCGGCAGCCTCCAGCCGCTCCACGCGAACATCGAACCCGATCCCAGCCACGCCAGTGCCAGCAGGAGCGGAAACGGCAGCCGGGTCGGCCGGCGCCGGACGAGAGCCGGTACGGCGGCGGACGCGGCGAGAGCCCAGCACGCGCTGACCCCGGCCAACACATGCCAGCCGGCCGGCCGCTCATCGCGGTGCGCGATGCCCAGGGGGCCACCGGCCGCCCAGTAGAGCCAGGCCAGGCCGGTCGCGGCGCCGGTCACGGCGGGCCACAGCGATCCTGCGGAGGTGCGGCTGCGGGGTCGCTCCGGCCGACGCAGCGCGTGGGGCCAGCGCCGCCACAGATAGGCGGGAAGCGCGATGGCCAACGCGATCCCGGTTCCCACGAAGCTGCACTGGAGCAGCACCGCTTCCCAGCCCGGCATCGCCGCGTCACCCGCCGAGCTGCCTGAGCCTTCCGAACTCCCCGTCCCGGAGTTCACCAGCGCACCGACGGCCACGAACGGCAGGATCGACACCAAGAATCCCGACCCGACCCAGGCGAGGAATCCCACCAGCCGGCCGGGGATCCGCAACCCCCATGGCCGGACGAGCGCCAGCCCCAGCGTGATCCCGGCCGCGGCCATACCGATCGTGACGGTGTTGAGTACCAGCCACCCGCCCAGGCTGAACCCCCGCCCGACCGGCAGCAGCCCCAGTAACGAGCCGACCACCCACGACACCTTGATCACCAGATACGGCACGAGGGCCGCCGCCGCCCCGTACGCCGCCGCACGCCCGATCCGGTCCCCACGCTCCACCACGTCTCCCTCCGCTGGGGATCCCCATGGTCCGGCGCCCTCACATCCCTCCGCATCAGCCCTCAGGGGCACCCCGCTCCCCCGCTGGTCTGACTCGCCCTCCGCCCTGCGGACCACACTGACCGCACTCGCCGATCTCGTACGCGGCTTCGCCACCCTGCTGAAACCGGCCGAGGGCAACGACGTGAAACTCACCGAGCGGATCACGGCCGCCCGCGCCGTCGACCTGCCCCACCTGCACAGCCTCACCAACAGCCTCGAAATCGACCGGTCCGCCGTGAACGCCGGCCTCACCTTGCCCTACCACAACGGCCGCACCGAAGGCGTCAACACCCGCACCAAGAGGCCTGCCGCAGGGTGACGCTGCCGTCATCAGCAGGTCTTAGAAGGTGTTGTCTTTCCGGACGTGATCGACACGTTTCCGCTGGTCGGGGATAGGAATGGCGGTTCCGTGGGAGTGGTGGCGTGTCGGGTCG
>NZ_JBSGBN010000122.1:0-30043 GCF_053601275.1 Streptomyces sp. NPDC004752
GGCGGGCCTGCACATCCTGGAGGTCAACCGGCCCGACCGGGCCGAACGCCGCCGCATCGGCAAGTCCGACCCCATCGACGCCTACGCCGCCGCCCGCGCCGCCCTGTCCGGACGCGCCTCCGGCGCACCCAAGGACGACACCGTCGCCGGCATACGCACCCTGCACAACGCCGCCCGCTCCGCCGTCAAGGCCCGCACCGCCGCCCTGAACCAGATCGGCCACCTCCTCATCACCGCCCCCGACACCATCCGCACCAAGTACGGCCGGCTCAAAGGAACAGACCGCACCGACACCCTGGCCCGGCTGCGGCCCTCCGGGGACGCCGTCCACACCGCGGTCCTCACCGCGCTCAGAAGCCTCGCCCGACGGGTCAAAGAGCTGACCGCCGGGCACGAGGCACTCACGCGGGCCCTGGACGAGGAGGTCACCGTCCACAACCCGGGCCTGCGGGCCCTCTACGGCGTCGGTCCCGACACCGCGGCCCAACTGCTGGTCACCGCAGGCGGCAACCGTGAGCGCATGCGGACCGAGGCTTCCTTCGCCGCTCTGTGCGGAGCCGCACCGGTCCCCGCCTCCAGCGGCCGCACCAACCGCCACCGCCTCTCACGCGGCGGCGACCGGCAGGCCAACGCAGCCCTCTACCGCATCGCCCTGGTCCGCATGTCCAGCACCTCCCGCACCCGCGACTACGTGGCACGCCAGACCGCCGCAGGCCGGACGAAGAAGGAGATCATCCGGCTGTTGAAACGGGCCATCGCCCGGGAGGTGTTCCGCTGCCTGACCACCACGGTCACCGCCCCCGGCATCGCCGACCTCAGACCCCTGCGGCAGTCCAAGAACATCACCGTCACCGCCGCAGCCCGGCACTTCGGACTCTGGCCGACCGCCATCTCCGCCCTCGAATGCGGGATCCGCCGAGACGACGACCTCGCCCACACCTACCGCAACTGGCTCCAAGCCGCTTGACAGGCAATAGGAGCATCAACGCCCCGCCCGAGGAGACGCCAGGCGGCCCTCGCGCGTTGCGCGTCAGGCGGCCCTCGCGCGTTCCCTCCCGGCCGGAATGGCGTCCACTGTCTCGGTCACGGACCGCGGCGTGCGCGATGTCCACGGCGGCCGCGGCGCGCCGTCCAACTGTCCGGCGGTCCGGGCCTCGTACCCCGTGCGCTGACGCCTCGCCTCGCGCGCCGCCACCGCGTCCTGCCGAGGTGCCGCGACCACGCCGTGCAGGGGCGCGTGCGCACGAGCCCGACGTACGTCCCGAGAGCAGCGCCGAGCAGCACATCCCGCACCACCGCAGTGGGCCCGGCCGTCGCGTACGCGTTCGCCGCGTTCGTCGCGTACGCCGTCGCCGCCGACAGCCTGTATCGCAGCCGGAATTGGGCCCCGGCCGCACCGCCCGCGCCGGGGACGCCGGGGACGTGCTCCTCGCGGCCCGGGACGGTCATCGCCCGTGACGGCCACGACCCCGCGGATCAGGTGGACATCAGGTGAAGTAGACGCCGCCGAGTACGACGGCGATCGCCGCCAGCGCGAACAGCGGGATCCACAGCAGCAGTCGGCCCAGGCGGGGGGTCGGTTCGTAGCGCGGGCCCTGGGGGGTCTCGGGCGTGCTCACCGGTCCGTCACCACCGCGGCCTGCGGGCGGATCGGCAGTCGGTTGACCGGGCGGCCGGTCGCGGCCCGCACGGCGGAGGCGATGGCCGCCGGGGAGGTGACGACCGGGACGGCGCTGACCGACTTGGCGCCGAACGGGGCGACCACGTCCCGCTCCTCGACCAGCTTGACGATCCTGATGTCCGGTGTGTCCAGAGCGGTCGGCAGCGCGTAACCGGTCAGGTCGGGGTGGCGGACCAGGCCGCGCGGCGTGCGCAGGTTCTCGGTGAGCGCGATGCCGACGCCCTGGGTGACGCCCGCCTCGATCCGGGCGATGAGCTGCGCCGGGTTGAGCACCCGGCCCACGTCCTGGGCGACGGCCAGCTCCACGACCCGCACCGAGCCGAGTTCGATGTCGACGTCCACCACCGCGCGCACGGCGCAGAAGGCGAGGCCCACGAAGGCGTCGCCCTGCCCGGTGGCGTCCAGCGGCTCGGTGGGGTGCGGACGGCACTGGGCGGTGGCCCACAGCTCCTTGCCGTCCATCGCCTCGGTGACGGTGGTCGACAGCACGCCGTCGTACGAGGTGATCTTGCCGTCGGTGATCTGGAGCAGCTCGGTCGACATCCCGAACTTGTGCGCCAGGGGCTGCAGGAGCTGGGTGCGGACCATCTTCGCGGCCCGTTCCACCGCGCCGCCGGAGACCCAGGTGTGCCGGCCGCGGCAGCCCGCGCCCGCCGGGGGCTGGTCGGTGTCGACGGGCGCCACGTGGACCTCGTCGATGCCGAGGGTCTCCTGGACGATCTGCCGGGCGAGCGTGGTGAAGCCCTGGCCGGTCTCCACCGCCCCGCACAGCACGGTCGCGACCCCGTCCTGGACCTTGACGGTCGCCGTGGAGACCTCGTCGGCGCCCTCCGCGCCGAGCATGTGCACCATGCCCAGGCCGTAGCCGACGCCCCGGCGCACCGCGCCCGGCTCGCCGGCGCCCTCCTGACCGCCGGGCAGCAGCCAGTCCTCCTCGGGGGTGTCCTTGGGGAGCGCGGGGAGCGGGAAGTCCCGTACGGCCTCAAGGAGTTCGGCGACCGGTGCCGGGCAGGTCACCGTCTGGCCGATGGGCAGCACGTCACCGGTGGCGAGCGCGTTGCGCAGGCGCAGTTCCGCCGGGTCGAGGCCGAGCTTCTTGGCGAGCTTGTCCATCTGCGCCTCGTAGGCGGCGCACACCTGCATCGCGCCCTCGCCGCGTACATGGCCGGAGGGCGGGTTGTTGGTGCGCACGGCCCAGCCCTCGATGAAGGCGTTCGGTACGACGTAGGGGCCGCAGGCGAAGGAGACGGCGGCGGCGAGCGCTTCGGAGGAGGTGTCGGCGTACGCGCCCGCGTCGAGCAGGACCTGCGCCTCGACCTTCACCAGCTTGCCCTCGGCGTCGGCATGGTGGCGGTAGCGCAGCAGCGTGGGGTGCCGGTGGGCGTGGCCCAGGAAGGACTCCTCACGGGTCGCCGTCAGCTTCACCGGGCAGCCCGTCTTCAGGGCGAGCAGACCGAGCGGGAGCTGGAAGCCCTGGTCCTCGCGGTCGGCGGTGGCCCCGGGGACGCCGGTGACGACGATCTTCACCCGGTCCGGGGACAGGCCGTAGCAGGCCGCGGCGGTGTTGCGGTCGGTGTGCGGGTCGGTGGAGGCCAGGTACAGCTCGACGCCGCCGTCGGGGCGGGGCACCGCGAGGCCCGCCTCGGCGCCGATGGGCGCGGGGTCCTGGCGGCCGATGCGGTACTGGCCCTCGATGACGACCTCACCGGCCGCGTCCGGATCGCCGTGGCGCAGCGGGATATGGCGGATCAAGTTGCCGTCGGGGTGCAGGGGTTCGGCCTCGAACGCCTGCTCGGGGTCGGTGACCGGGTCGAGCGTCTCGTACTCGACGATGACGGCGGCGGCGGCCATCCGTGCGGTGTCCGGGTGGTCGGCGGCGACGGCCGCGATGGGTTCGCCGTGGTGCCGTACGACTTCGGAGGCGAACACCGGACGGTCGGGCGTGCCCCGGCCGTGGCGCGGGGTGCCGGGCACGTCCTCGTGGGTGATGACGGCCCGTACGCCGGGCATCTCGCGCGCGTGGGAGGTGTCGACGGAGACGATGCGGGCGTGCGGGTGCGGGGAGCGCAGCACGGCCGCCCACAGCAGGCCCTCGGCCCACAGGTCGGCCGCGTACGGGAAGGTGCCCTCGGTCTTGGCGCGGGCGTCGGCCGGCGGCAGGGACACGCCGAGGCCGTGCGGCAGTTGTTCGGGGGCGTCGGCGGCCTCCGGGACCGTGGTCGCGATGCCGGCTTCGTTGCTCACGCCTGGCCTCCGTCCTGGCCGTAGGACTGGTCGTGCGGTCCCGGCGAACGGTGTGCCTCGAACACCGAGGGGTGGACGCCGCCGGCGCCCGGGCCCGCCTGGTGCGGGATGCGTGCCTCGTCCGCGTCCGGCTCGGCGTCCGCCGCGCTGTGCGCCTCGCGTTCGGCGACGACCTCCTTGACGGCGTCCAGGACGCCCCGGTAGCCGGAGCAGCGGCACAGGTTGCCGCACAGGGCCTGACGCGTCTCCAGTTCGGTGGGCGCCGGGTTGCCCTCCAGCAGGTCGTGCACGGTCATCGCCATGCCGGGGACGCAGAATCCGCACTGCACGGCACCGCGCCCGGCGAGCGCCCGCTGTACGTCGGAGGGCTGACCGTCGGCGGCCAGGCCCTCGACCGTGCGGACCTCGCTGCCTGCCGATGTGACCGCGGGCACCAGGCAGGAGGCGACGAGACGCCCGTCCACCTGGACGTTGCAGGCGCCGCACTCGCCCTGCGAGCAGCCGTCCTTGGCGCCGGCGAGCCCGAGCCGCTCACGCAGCACGTACAGCAGCGACTCGCCGATCCAGGCGTCGGTGACGGGACGGTCGGTGCCGTTGACGCGCAGCACGTACGAGGCGAGGGGGTGGTCGTCGTGCGGGGGCGGCGGGCCGTCCGGGGTCTCCTCGGCCGAGACGGCGGGGCCGTCGGCCGTGGTGGGCGGCTGCGCGCCTTCCGGACCGGTCACGGTGTCGTCGGTCGCCTCGGCCCCTGCCGAGGGCTCAGCGGCCCCTTCAGGGCCCTCCTCGGCACCGTCGGCGATCCCGGTCGGCTCGGCCGTCTCGGGGCCCGCGGCGGTCCCGGTCGGCCTGTGGGTGACGGACGCGGTCTCGTGGGTGACCGGCGCGTCGGCCTCGGAAAGGGGCTCAGGGGCGGCGAGTTCGGCCGGAGCGCCCTGGTCGGAGCCGGACGCGGCGTCCACGCCGGGGGCGCCCGGAGCGGCGGGGGCGGTGCCGGGTGCGGCCGCCGGGGCCGCCGCTGCCGACGGGGTGTGGTCTGTTGGGCCGTGGCCCGTGGGGGTGTGGCCCGGGGGAGCGTGGCCTGTTGGGCCGTCAGCGGCCGGGACCGCGGTGTCAGGTCCGGCGGGAGCGTCCCGGTGGGTCCCGGGGGGCGCGAACCGCTCCGGAGCGGCCTGGGGCGCGTTCCCGGTCGGCTGCTCGTCCACGTGCGGGGGCGCGGCCGACGGCCCGGCCGGTGCCGCCTGCTGTGCCCAGGGGTGTCCGACGGCCTCCGTCGCCCAGGGCGCGGGGGCGCCGCCGGGGAGGGTGGCCGGCGGTGTGCCGCCCCACTGCTCGACGAGGGAAGACGCAGTGAACTCGCCCGATTCGTCCGGAAGGTCACCCCCGGCGACGGGGATGGACCACTGCCCGGTCACATCCTGGCCGGGGGCGGGCGCCACCGGCTCCTCGTAGGTCCACTGCTGGGTGGCCGCCGGGTGGTACGTGAACCGGTCGCCCGCGCCCGGCTCCTGGGGCACGGCGTTCGGGTCGGGCCACTGCGTGCCGTCGGCCGGCACCGACCAGCCGCCGGTGGCCGCCGGGTCGGTGTCGGCGTCCCCGGCGGGGGCCGCCGACAGCTGCGGTGGCACATAGCCGTGGCCCGGCGCGGCGAGCGGGCTGTCCGACGCCAGGAGAGCGTCGATGCCGCCCTCGGGGAGCTTCACGAAGGCGGTGGCGCCGTCGTCGTAGTCGCCTTGGGGCAGCGGATCCCAGCGGCCGCCCTGCTGCGGCGGGTTCTCTCCGCGCTGGTCGTCGGTCACGACAGCGCCCTCCCCAGTGCTCGTCGGGCCAGCGTGGCGACGGTGCGCCGCAGGTGCAGTACGGCGGGCGGAAGCTGCGGTACGGAGCCGTCCTGCTCCGGGGCCGGGTCGGGGATGCAGGCCGCGGCGACGTACTCCCCGAAGGCGTGCAGCGCCTCGGGCACGATCGCCCGGTCGTTGTCCCAGTCGATGAGCCGGGCGACCCACTGCTCGGCCTCCAGGGGCCGGAGCGGCATCGGCGCTATGGCTCCCACGGCGCACCGCACTCCGCGCCGGGCGGGGTCGAGGACGACCGCCACGGAGGCGGCGGCCCGGCCCGGCCCCGTGCGTCCGGTCGCCTTCAGGAAGACCTGCGGGGCGTGCAGCAGCGGCACGCGCACGTAGCCGATGAGTTCGCCGGCGCCGAGCATCTCCACGCCCGCGAGCAGATGCGACACCGGGAGTTCGCGGCGGCCACCCTGGGGGCCCGCGATGACCAGCGTCGCCTCCAGGGCGGCGAGGACCGGCAGCGCGTCGCCCGTGGGGGCGGCCGAGGCGATGTTGCCGCCCAGGGTGCCCGCGTTGCGGATGTGCGGCGGGCCGGCGGCGCGCGCGGCGGCGGCGAGCGCCGGGATCAGGGCCGCGAAGTCCGGGCGGCCCATGCGCGCGTGCGTGAGGCCGGCGCCGAGGAGCGCGTGACCGTCCTGGTACTGCCAGCCGCGGATCTCGCTGATCCGACCGAGGCCCACCAGGGCGGCGGGCCTGAGCTGTCCGGAGTTGACGGCGGCCATCAGGTCGGTGCCGCCCGCCACGGGAACGGCGGCCGGCATGGCGGCGAGCGCCGCCACGGCCTCGTCCAGCGTCGTGGGCAGCGTGACGGCCTGCGCCGCCTGCGGTGCGTGCGTGGTCAAACCGACTGCCCCTTTCCCGCTGCCCCACCTGGTCCCACCTGTGTTGCCGTACGGTACGTGCTGACAGGGCGGACGTGGCAACTCTGGCACATCTTCGCAAGACCCGAACGCGGGGGTCCGCTAGGAGGCATTCGCCCGCCTCGCTGGGGAGATGGCCTGTTTTCACCCGCCGTCACCGGTGCGGGACGAATGGCACTCTTCGTTGACCCCTGGGTTCTTTTTCCAGCGTGTGTTCGAGCCCGCGGACGGGGCGGGCGACCCACCAGGGGCCGCCGGTCGTACGGCGACGACGGCCGACCGTACGACGGCAGCGGTGGCGGGTCTTACGACGACAACAGCCGGTCGCGCCAGGTGGCGACCGGCCGTTCCAGGGGTCTACCGCTTCGGCGGTGGTCCGTCGATGGGCCGGCCCGGCACGCCGGGGCGGCGCTGCCACGGTCGGGGCCCGGACGGCGGCCGGTAGTCGACGCCCAGGGCGTCGAGTCGCCGGTAGTGGGCGGCCATTCGACGCTCGAAACCGGCGAAGTCCCGCTCCGCCGGGGCGGGCAGGCGACTCCAGGCCACTTCGGCGAACGCGGCCAGCCTGGGGAACGCCTGATAGTCCACGCGCGCGTGGTTCTCCATCACCTCTGTCCACAGGTTGGCCTGGGTGCCCAGCACATGGCCGGCCTGCCGCGCGTCCAACTCCGGGGGAACGGGCTCGAAACGGTAGACGTCCTCCAGGGTGCGAACGAAGCCGATCGGTACCGGTTCGTCCGGGCCGGCGGCCTGCCGGTGGTCGAGGTAGACGTGCTGTTCGGGGCACATGACGACGTCGTGACCGGCGCGCGCGGCGGCGATCCCGCCCTGGTAGCCGCGCCAGGACGCGACGGCCGCGCCCTCGGCGAGCCCGCCCTCCAGGATCTCGTCCCAGCCGATGAGCCGGCGCCCGCGCGCGGTGAGCCAGCGGTCGAAGTGCCGGATGAACCAGGACTGCAACGCGTCCTCGTCGGCCAGCCCGAGTTCCTTGATGCGGGCCTGCGCGGCGGGCGACCGCCGCCACTGGTCCTTGGGGCATTCGTCGCCGCCGACGTGAATGAACGACGAGAACGCCGAGAACGCCGAGAACTCAGCGGCGCCCACGGCATCCACGGCGTCCGCGGGGAAAAGTTCCAGCAGTTCCTCGAACACCCCCTCGTAGAACCGCAGGGTGTTGTCAGTGGGGGCGAGTACGTTCGGAGAGACCCCCCAGGTGTCCCGGACGGAGAGGGCGGTGGTGTCGATGACGTCGGTGTTGCCGAGTTCCGGATACGCGGCGATGGCGGCCTGCGAGTGGCCCGGTACGTCGATTTCCGGGACGACGGCGATATGCCGCTCGGCGGCGTAGGCCACGATCTCCCGGATGTCGTCCTGGGTGTAGTGGCCACCGTGTGGCTTCTCCTCCCACAGCGGTGAGGCACGGTGACCGAATTTCGTCCGTGCCCGCCAGGATCCGGTCTCGGTCAGCTTCGGGTATCGCTTGATCTCCACCCGCCATCCCTGGTCGTCCGTCAGATGGAAGTGGAAGACGTTCAGTTTGTGCGCGGCCATCAGATCCAGATACCGAAGGACGCCTTCCTTGGGCGTGAAGTGCCGGGCCACGTCCAGCATGAGACCGCGCCAGCGGAACCGCGGGGTGTCCTCGACGAAGGTGACCGGCACGGCCCAGCGGCGGCCGGGGGCGAGCGGGGCACGCCGGAAGGCGTCGGGGCCGAGCAGTTGACGGAGCGTCTGCGCGCCCCAGAACACGCCGGCCGGACCGCCGCCGTGGAGGGTGACCGCGTCGCCGTCGACGTGCAGCGTGTAGCCCTCCGGCCCGAGCCGGGCGGCCTCCTCGGGCCGGATCCGCAGCCGGAGGGCCCCGCCGCCATCGCCGGATCCGGGCGGCAGCGTGAGCCCCGTTGCGGCCCCGAGCACGCCACGCAGCCAGCGGGCGGTGCCCTCGGTGCCGGGGCCGACGTCGATCACCGTGCTCGCGTAGAGCACGAAGCCGGCACCTGCGGCCGGATTCCCCACCGACAGGGGGGCCGGGATCAGTTCCGTCGTCGTCGAAGTCACGTCACTCCCCAACCGCTCCGCCCGGTCCGTGGACCAGCCGTCGCTGTACGAGTACGAAGAAGTTCAGCACCGGAATCGTCAACACCGTGGACGCCGCCATCACTCCGCCCCGGTCCAACTCATCCAACTCATCCGGCTCATGGAAGACCCGCGGCGCCATGGGCAGAGTGAACTGCGAAGTGTCCGAAGTGTCACTGATGTTGAAGGACTTGGCGAGCAGGAGGTCGCTCCAGGACGAGTTGAAGGAAAGCACGCTGGTGGCCCCAAGGCCTGGGAAGACGAGCACGAAAAGGATCTGCCACAGGAATCGCGCGCGGCTCGTCCCGTCGTTGTGCGCAGCCTCCCAACAGCGTCTCGGGCACCACCTCCGACAACGTTGTCCGGAAGCGGAAACGGAATCGTGTCACGGCACTCGCCGCGAGAAACGCGATCCGTGCCGAGACGATCACGGCACCGCTCCCCACAGCGAGGCCGCTGAGGAAGTGAACGGCCGAATTCCCGCTGCCCGAAGACCCGCCGGAAGGGGTCCGAAGACGGCATCAGGGTCCGCTGCCGGGGCGCATCCGACTCGGTCTCGCCGACCGGCCCGAAGGCGCTCGGCACCATCCAGTACCGCGGGAAGGCGACCACCGAGGGGTCGACGAACGCCGTCGCCTCGCCCACCGCGCGACCCGGGCGGCACGAAAAGTCGCGCACAAGATTCACGAGACTCACAGCTCCTCCCCAGACTCACAGCTGCTCCCCTGCCCGCAAGGCGATCGCAGGTACCCGGGCGTCACGGCGAGCAGGATCAGCGGCGTCACAACGCCGATCGCCGACCCCACGGACCCGTCGGCGCCGCTCCCTACCGACGCGTCAACACACGTCCGCATCCGCCCCGGCACGACAAAGGCCCCCGGGGCGCGCCACAGCGCACCCGGAGGCCACGCGGGGATCAGCCGGCGGAGCGCCGGTTACTTGCCGTCGCCCTCGTCACCGCCGCTGCCCATGGATTCGTAGATCTCCTTGCACATGGGGCACACGGGGTACTTCTTCGGATCGCGGCCCGGCACCCACACCTTGCCGCACAGCGCCACGACGGGGGTGCCGTCCAGGGCGCTCGCCATGATCTTGTCCTTCTGGACGTAATGGGCGAAGCGCTCGTGGTCACCGTCGCCGTGGGACACCTGTGGCGTCGGCTCTACGAGGGTCCCCGTACCAGTCCCGCGCTCGGGCTCAAGAGTGCTCATACCAGCCAGGGTACTGAAGCCCGCACGCATCAGTTGAGCGATGGGTCGTCCGGATACGTGGCCACCATCGCCAGTTCGCTGCGCTGACGGCGCAGCACCTCGCGCCACAGTCGCTCCGGGGCGGGCGAGGAGACGTCACCGGGCTCGGACTCCACGACGTACCAGGCACCCTCCACCAGCTCGTCCTCCAGCTGTCCGGGGCCCCAGCCGGCGTATCCGGCGAAGATCCGCAGGGAGCCGAGGGCCGAGGCGAGCAGCTCGGGCGGGGCCTCCAGGTCGACGAGGCCGATCGAGCCGTGCACCCGGCGCCAGCCCAGCGGGGCCCGATCGCCGGACGCTCCCCCGGGGATGACCGCGACACCGAGCGCCGAGTCCAGCGAGACCGGTCCGCCCTGGAAGACGACCCCGGGCTCGCCGGCGAGGGCGGCCCAGCCCTCCAGGATGTCACTCACGTCCACCGGGGTCGGGCGGTTCAGGACGACACCGAGGGAGCCCTCCTCGTCGTGGTCGAGGAGGAGCACCACCGCGCGGTCGAAGTTCGGGTCCGCCAGGGCGGGTGTTGCCACGAGCAACCGCCCTGTGAGCGAGGACACCTCGGTCATGGCAGACATGATCCCGCATCTTCCCGCCGAGTGGGGAGCAGGCGGGGAGGTAGGCGGGTGAATGCCACCGGGATGCGGCGGCGGGGCGAAGGCCGGGCCTGGTGAGGCCGCCTTCCGGAGCGACGCGAGAGACGCGCGGGGCCGACCGGCGCGCCCCGGCCGCCCCGTCGCGGCCGGTGACCCCATGTGCCCGTAAGGGAACGGTTCGTGTTGTGACAGAGCTATGACGCGGCTGGGTGCCCCTCGGGCTTACAGGAGGGGGGCTCACGGCGATTACTCTGTCTCCTCTGGCCCTGCCCCCTGCACGGAACGCGAGTTACATGACCGTCAACGACGATGTCCTCCTTGTCCACGGCGGAACCCCGCTGGAGGGCGAGATCCGTGTCCGCGGTGCGAAGAATCTCGTGCCGAAGGCCATGGTCGCCGCCTTGTTGGGCAGTGCGCCGAGCCGACTGGGCAACGTTCCGGACATCCGAGACGTCCGGGTCGTCCGCGGGCTGCTCCAGTTGCACGGGGTGACGGTGCGTCCGGGTGCCGAGCCCGGCGAGCTGGTGCTGGATCCGACGCATGTGGAGAGCGCGAACGTCGCTGACATCGATGCCCACGCGGGTTCCTCGCGCATCCCGATCCTGTTCTGCGGCCCGCTGCTGCACCGGCTGGGGCACGCGTTCATCCCGGGACTGGGCGGCTGCGACATCGGTGGTCGGCCCATCGACTTCCACTTCGACGTGCTGCGGCAGTTCGGCGCGGTCATCGAGAAACGCGCGGACGGCCAGTATCTGGAGGCGCCCAAGGGGCTGCGCGGCACGAAGATCCGGCTGCCGTACCCGTCCGTCGGTGCGACCGAGCAGGTGCTGCTGACGGCCGTACTCGCCGAAGGCGTCACGGAGTTGTCCAACGCGGCGGTCGAACCGGAGATCGAGGACCTGATCTGCGTCCTGCAGAAGATGGGCGCGATCATCGCGATGGACACCGACCGCACCATCCGCATCACCGGGGTGGAGAAGCTCGACGGCTACACCCACCGGGCGCTGCCGGACCGGCTGGAGGCCGCGTCCTGGGCGTCGGCGGCGCTCGCGACCGAGGGCAACATCTACGTCCGCGGCGCCCAGCAGCGCTCGATGATGACGTTCCTGAACACCTACCGGAAGGTGGGCGGCGCCTTCGAGATCGACGACGAGGGCATCCGCTTCTGGCACCCCGGCGGCCGGCTGAAGTCCATAGCGCTGGAGACGGACGTGCACCCGGGCTTCCAGACCGACTGGCAGCAGCCGCTCGTCGTGGCCCTCACCCAGGCGACGGGCCTGTCCATCATCCACGAGACGGTCTACGAGTCCCGGCTCGGCTTCACCTCCGCGCTGAACCAGATGGGCGCGCACATCCAGCTCTACCGCGAGTGCCTTGGCGGCTCCGACTGCCGTTTCGGGCAGCGCAACTTCCTGCACTCCGCGGTCGTCTCGGGCCCCACCCGCCTCCAGGGCGCCGATCTCGTCATCCCGGACCTGCGGGGCGGTTTCTCGTATCTGATCGCCGCGCTGGCCGCGCAGGGCACGTCCCGGGTGCACGGCATCGATCTGATCAACCGCGGCTACGAGAACTTCATGGAAAAGCTCGTGGAACTGGGCGCCAAGGTCGAGCTGCCCGGCAAGACGCTCGGCTGACGCCGCGAGCGGCCCGTACGACGAGACCCGTACGACGCCCCGTACGACGAGACCCGTACGACGAAAGGGGCGGCCGACCCGGTCCGGGTGGCCGCCCCTTTCGCGTCACTGCGTGCCGTGCGCCGTCCCGTGGCGCACGAACGGCAGGGTCACTTCCCCTTGGCCGACTCCTTGAGCTTGCTGCCCGCGGAGACCTTCACGCTGTAGCCGGCGGGGATGTTGATGGGCTCGCCGGTCTGCGGGTTACGGGCGGTGCGAGCGGCACGGTGGGTGCGCTCGAAGGTCAGGAAGCCGGGGATGGTGACCTTCTCGTCGCCCTTGGAGACGACGTCACCGACGACCTCGGCGAACGCGGCCAGAACGGCGTCGGCGTCCTTGCGGGTCACTTCGGCGCGGTCGGCCAGCGCGGCCACCAGCTCACTGCGATTCATGTTGTTACTCCCGTGTTCTTCTTACTGTTGGGGCGTGCCACGCGGCGGAGCCGCAGATCAGGCACAGCGAAGCCGATGCGCTCGCGCCCAGGGACGCATCCTGCCCCCACCTGCGGCGGGAAAGCCAATCCGGCACCCGTAGGAGTCGTGAGAACACCCTAGGGAGTCACACGAAAAGCGCCTGCTCGGCCGTCACCCTAGAGGGCGCCCGGTGCCAGGAGGTTCCGCGACGCGCCGGTACGGGGCCGCCGTGCCGATCGTCACTTCTGTGCACACTACGGTACGAGGCTCTGCGCCGCGCCTGCCGCCGCTCTGGCGGCGTCCCGCACCGCGCCGGCCACCGCGCCCGCGACCTTGTCGTTGAAGACGCTCGGCACGATGTAGTTCGGGTTCAGTTCGTCCTCGGTGACGACATCGGCCAGCGCCTGCGCCGCGGCCAGCATCATCTCCGTGTTGACGGTGTGGGACTGGGCGTCCAGCAGGCCGCGGAAGACGCCCGGGAAGACCAGCACGTTGTTGATCTGGTTCGGGAAGTCGGAGCGGCCGGTGGCCACAACCGCGGCCGTCTGACGGGCGATTGCCGGCTCGACCTCGGGGTCGGGGTTCGCGAGCGCGAACACGATCGCGCCGTCCGCCATGGCGGCCACGTCGTCGCCGTCGAGCACGTTCGGGGCGGAGACACCGATGAAGACGTCGGCGCCGCGGACCGCCTCCTTCAAGGTGCCGGTGAGGCCCTCGGGGTTGGTGTTGTCGGCGATCCAGCGCAGCGGCGAGTCGGTGGGCGCGGCCAGCAGGTCCGCGCGGCCGGCGTGCACGACGCCGTGGATGTCGGCGACGACGGCATTCTTGACGCCCGCCGCGAGCAGCAGCTTGAGGATGGCCGTGCCCGCCGCGCCGGCCCCGGACATGACGACGCGGACGTTCTCGATCGCCTTGCCCACCACGCGCATGGCGTTGGTCAGCGCCGCCAGGACGACGATCGCGGTGCCGTGCTGGTCGTCGTGGAAGACGGGGATGTCGAGGGCCTCGCGCAGCCGGGCCTCGATCTCGAAGCAGCGGGGCGCGGAGATGTCCTCCAGGTTGATGCCCGCGAAGCCGGGGGCGATCGCCTTGACGATCTCGACGATCTGGTCGGTGTCCTGGGTGTCGAGGCACAGCGGCCAGGCGTCGATGCCGGCGAACCGCTTGAACAGGGCCGCCTTGCCCTCCATGACCGGCAGCGCGGCCTTCGGGCCGATATTGCCGAGGCCCAGGACCGCGGAACCGTCCGTCACAACCGCAACCGAGTTGCGCTTGATGGTGAGCCGGCGGGCGTCCTCCGGGTTCTCGGCGATCGCCATGCAGACGCGGGCCACCCCGGGCGTGTAGACCATGGACAGGTCGTCACGGTTGCGGATGGGGTGCTTGGACTGCATCTCGATCTTGCCGCCGAGGTGCATGAGGAACGTACGGTCGGAGACCTTGCCGAGCGTGACGCCCTCGATGCCGCGCAGCTTCTCCACGATCTCGTCGGCGTGCCCGGTCGAGGTGGCCGCGATGGTGACGTCGATACGGAGCTTCTCGTGGCCGGACGCGGTGACGTCGAGGCCGGTCACCGAGCCTCCGGAGGACTCCACCGCGGTGGTGAGCTGCGAGACGGCGGTTCCGCTCGCGGGCACCTCCAGCCGGATGGTCATCGAGTAGGAGACGCTGGGCGCCGTTGCCATGGCCGACTTCCTCTGCTTTCACCGTGTCGCGAAGTTGTGCCGTCCGATCGTCGCACCTACCCCCGAGTACGTGGTAACCGCCCCGGATTGCGAACGTTTTGTTCATCAGTGCGCCGCGATTTCGGAAAACAACTTCCACCATACAAGAGGCGATCAGGCAGACGTTCAGACAGTCGATCAAGCAGTCGAGCGGGGGGTCGAGCGAGCGGTCGGTCCGGCAAGGAGAGAGGCCCACGTCCCAGGGGACATGGGCCTCTCCACCGTTCATGACACCGACCCGCCATGCTCGCCTCGCGGCAAGTGGTCGCTCGTAGCGACAAAGGTTGGGCCCGGGGGCTTGGATCGAGCCGGTGTCACACCCAGGCTAACAAACGGATCCCGCACGGCCATTCCCCTCCGGAGAGTTCACCGCGCGTTCAGTCCCGCAGGAGGTCCGGCACCCCGGCCGCGTCCGGCTCGTCCCGGTCCCCGGAGACGATCGTCAGCTGCTGGGTGGCGCGGGTCAACGCGACGTACAGCACCCGCAGGCCGGCCGGGCTCTCGTCGGCGATCTCGGCCGGGGAGACGACGACCGTCGCGTCGTACTCCAGGCCCTTGGCCTCCAGGCTGCCGAGCGCCACCACCCGGTCGCCGAGCCCGGCCAGCCAGCGCGCGGCCTCCGCGCGCCGGTTCATGGCGACGACGACGCCGACCGTGCCGTCGACGAGGCCGAGCAGCCGAGCGGCCTCCGCGCGCACGGTCTGCTCCAGGGAGTTCCGCACGACGGTGAAGCGCGGTGCGACCCCGGTGGACCGCACCGCGGCCGGGGACTCGGAGCCCGGCATCGCGAGGGCCAGCACCTTCGCCGCCAGGTCGGCGATCTCGGCCGGGTTGCGGTAGTTCACGGTGAGCCGGAAGCGCCGGCCGCGCGCGGAGCGGCCCGCCGCACCGTCCCCGCCGGGGCGCTGGTGCGAGCCGGGCGCGCGGGTGCCCAGGGCCTCGTCGCGGGCCTCGGCCGCCTCGTCCGGGTCGGACCAGGAGGACTGCGCCGGGTCGCCGACGACCGTCCAGCTCGCGTGCCGCCCGCGCCGGCCGACCATCCGCCACTGCATCGGCGTGAGGTCCTGCGCCTCGTCGACGATGACATGCGCGTACTCGGTGCGCTCCTGCGCGAGCCGCTCGGCCCGCTCGCGCTGCGACTCCTCACGCACCGGCATCAGCTCCTCCAGGCCGGTGAGGTGGTCCAGCGGGTCCAGTTCGCGCTTCTTGCGGGGGCGGGCCGGGGCGCCGAGGATCGCCTGAAGCTCGTCGAGCATCGCGATGTCGTGCACGGAGTGCCCGTCCCGTTTCAGGGAGCGGGCCACCTTGCGGACCTCGCCCGGGGTGAGGATGCGGCGGGCCCAGCGGCCGAGCCGACGCTCGTCGGCCATCGCGTCGAGGACGGCCTTCGGGGTCAGCTCGGGCCACCACGCCTCCAGGAAGGCGATGAAGGCGTCCTCGCTCGTGACGTCCTCGTCGAACGAGGAGCGCAGCTCGGCGGCCAGCTCCGGGTCGCCGTGCCGGGTGGCGGCGCCGGACCGCTCGTACAGGGCGTCCAGGAGCAGTCTGCGGGCGCGCGGGCGCAGCAGGTTCACGGGGGCGGTGCCGCCGAGCGCGGTGTGGCGGATCCGGTCCAGTTCGGGGGCCGTCAGCTCCAGCCGCCGCCCGAAGGCGACAACACGGAGCCGGTCCGGCGGGCCCGCAGGCGCCTGCGGGCGGGCGTCGCCGTCGTCATCGTCGTCCTCGCCGAGCATGAGCTGTCCGGCGTGTCCGGCATGTCCTGCGTGTTCGGTGCGTCCGGCGGACGGTCCCGTGTCATCGCCCGGCCGCAGCTCCAGCGCCCCGCGCGCCGCCTTCCGCAGCACCTTCAGCATCCGGTACGACCCCTTCGCCCGCGCCACCGACGGCGCGTCGTACAGCGTGGCCTCAGCGCCGTCGACGAGCGAACCGATCGCCCGGATGGCGACCTGGCCCTCCTCGCCGAGCGAGGGCAGCACGCCCTCGGTGTACGCCACCAGCAGCGGGGTCGGCGAGACGATCAGGATGCCGCCCGCGTACCGGCGCCGGTCCTGGTAGAGGAGGTAGGCGGCCCGGTGCAGCGCGACCGCCGTCTTGCCCGTGCCCGGCCCGCCCTCCACATAGGTCACCGAACCGGCGGGGGCACGGATGACCAGGTCCTGCTCGGCCTGGATGGAGGAGACGATGTCCCGCATGGTGTGGCCGCGGGCCTGGCCCAGCGCGGCCATCAGGGCGCCGTCGCCGATCACCGACAGCCGTCGGCCGTCCAGGAAGGCGGTCAGCTCGGGGCGCATGAGGTCGTCCTCGACGCCCAGCACCCGGCGTCCCTTGGAGCGGATGACGCGACGGCGCACGACCCGCCCCGGGTCGACGGGGGTGGAGCGGTAGAACGGGGCCGCCGCGGGTGCCCGCCAGTCGATGACCAGCGGCGCGTAGTCCTCGTCCAGCACGCCGATGCGTCCGATGTGCAGGGTCTCGGCGATGTGGGCGGTGTTGTCGGCGCACACCGCGCCCTCGGCGGGCTCGACGGCGGTGTACGCGCCGTCGGGGCCCTTCTTCCCGTCCTTGCCGAGGAGCAGGTCGATCCGGCCGAACAGAAAGTCCTCGAACTCGTTGTTCAGCCGATTGAGGTGGATGCCCGCCCGGAAGACCTGCGCGTCGCGCTCGGCGAGCGCGCCGGGCGTGCCGACCTGGCCGCGCCGGGCCGCGTCGTCCATGAGGAACTCGGCCTCGTGGATCTTCTCCTCAAGCCGCTGGTACACCTGGTCCAGGTGTTCCTGTTCGACGCTGATCTCTCGGTCCCGTTCGGAATCCTGGACCGAGCCGACGGCGGATTGCTGAGCCTGAGCGGCCACCGGGCCCCCTTCTGACGTGCTGGGCAGCCGTCAACCGTACGCGAAGGGGGCCCATGGAAGCTACGGCCCATCCGGCAGATCCCACCGGACGGACTCAATCATCGAGCCGGACAGGCTCACGCATCGACGCCGGACGGGCTCGATCGTCGACGCCGGACAGGCTCAGGCGTCGACCTGGACGAGTTTTTTGCCGCTGAAGGTCATGACCTCGAAGTGGTCGATCTCGCCCGGTTGCAGGGACGCCCCGCCACGGACGTAGAGGGGGTTCTTGGCCTCCTCGGTCTTGGCGTCCGGCAGGCCGTAGCCCCAGTTCGGCACGGACCAGGAGGTCACCGTCTCGCGCTCGCCGTTCTTGCCGACGGCGATCAGCGAGCACTTCTCCGGTCCGGCGACGTTCTTCAGCTGTAGGACGGTGTCCGTGCCCCAGAGCTTCTTCTCCACCGCGACGGTCGCGGTGACATGCGTCTTCGGGTCCGTCGCCGTGACCTTGTCCGACATGGTGGTGAACGCGGTCTGGGCGGCCGGCGCGGCCAGGGTGCCATTGCCGCCGTCCGAGCCGCCGGTCGCCGCCATCACGGTCAGCGGACCGCCGATGATCAGCGCGGCCGCGGCGGCGACCAGATAGAAGCCCCGCCGCCGCTTGCGGGCGCGACGCTCGGCGACCTCGTCGACCAGCTTCTCCGCGAGCCGCGGGCTGGGCTTGGCGGACAGCGACTCCCCGACCGCGGGCGTGCCGGCCCCCTGCAGGTCCGCTAGCGCGGCCAACATGGGCTCCATCCCCGCGAGTTCGTCGAGCTGCTGCGCACACCATTCGCACCCGGCGAGGTGGGCCTCAAAAGCGGTCGCCTCGGCGTCGTCGAGGATGCCGAGCGCGTAGGCGCCGACCGTCTCGTGCTCGTTGGACGCCGGGGTTCCCGGCCTGGGGCTCATGGGGCCAGACATACCCGGACCCCCCGTGCTGAATCCGTTGAGTCCCCCGTACCCACTCATCACGCCGTCACCCCCCGCTCCTCCAGTGCCAGCTTCATCGACCGCAGGGCGTAGAACACCCGCGAGCGGACCGTGCCGCTGGGTATCCCCAGGGTCTCGGCCGCCTCGTTGACGGTACGCCCCTTGAAGTACGTCTCGACGAGCACCTCCCGGTGGGCCGGGGTCAGGTCGTCGAGCGCATCAGACAGCGTCATCAGCCACAGCGCCTTGTCGATCTCGTCCTCCGCGGGGATGACCTCCAGCGGCGACGGATCGACCTCCTGCGGCCGGGCCTGCCGGCTGCGGTGGCCGTCGATGACGATGCGGCGCGCGACCGTCACCAGCCAGGGGCGTACCGATCCGGTCGCTCGATTGAGCTGACCGGCGTTCTTCCAGGCACGGATGAGCGTCTCCTGCACCACATCCTCGGCGCGCTGCCGGTCACCGGCGACCAGCCGAAGGACATAGGCAAGGAGAGGTCCCGCGTGCTCTCGATACAGCGCACGCATCAACTCCTCGTCGGGCTCCGAGGGCTGGGACATGCGATGTCGGGCCCTCGATCCACGTTCATTGGCCACGACGGAATCCTTGCGCACGCCCACCTCCGATGTCCGGGGGTTCCCCCAGTCGGTCGCTCGTCCACGGGTACGGATGCGGACTGCGGCATGTTCAAAGCGGGGTGCCGGTTTTCCTCGGAGTGCCCTGACGAGAGGGACATGCGCGCACATTCCCACCGCGTTTTCTTTACATTTCCGACACGGCGGCAGGAGGGTTGGCGGTGCCCGCGCCGCAGCGCGGACAAACGCCCTGTTACGCAAATCACTTCGCCAACTCGGCTGCGGGCGGGCGTGATTGAGGCGCAGAAGGCGCGTATCGGACGTGGGATGGTGTGGTGCGGTGCGGCGGTGTGGTGCGGTCCGGGTTCGGCGGTCCGGTGGGGTCCGGTCCAGTGCGGCGTGCGGTATGCGGTCCGGTGCGGTGCGGTCAGGTGCGAGCCAGCGCCGCCCGGCGACGGTGCCGGGCCACCCGTTCCCGGTTCCCGCAGACCTCGCTGGAACACCAGCGCCTGCGCCGCCCGCGGGACGTGTCCAGGTACACGATGGGGCAGTTGTCGCCCTCGCACTCCCGGACGGCCGCCCGCGCCACGGGGTCGGTGAGCAGTTCCACGGCGTCCCGCGCGAGGGCCGCGAGCAGCGCCGCGCACTCGGGCGGACCGGCCAGCTCCCGTACGAGGGCGCCGTCACCGCGACGCACCGCGCGCGGCACCGGGGGCGCGGCCTGCGCGACCGTGTTGACCCGGGCGAGCGCGAGATCGTACGGCCGCCCGTCCCCCTTGGCACCGTCCCGCACCAACTGGCCGATGTACCCGCGCAGTTCACGGAAGCCTGCCAGCCAGGAGGGGTCGGCGTGGGCCAGCGGGGTGCCGGGCGGGACGAGCCCGGAGCCGAGGATCCAGGCCCGCAGCGGCTCCACCGTAGGGAACCGTTCCTCCGGGTGGGCGGTCGCGAGGAGGTCCAGGCAGCTCCGTCCGGCGTGGAACCGCGGCTCGTAGGGGTCCGTACCCAGTGCCATGTGCCAATCACCGCCTAGGGCAGGGGAACCGTTCCCTCTCCCACAGTGCCTGCCCGCTCCCGCGCCCGAAACCCCTCGCACCGCCCGAGCCACGGTTCGGGCCGGGCCGGGCCGCACCGGGTGAACGGGAGTGGACGGGGTGGACGGGGGCGTATGCGGGCGCGCGTCTCGGCCATGGTCGCGGGTCGGCCGCGTGCGTTGACTGGCGACATGACAGCGAGCATCAGCACGGAGCCGCGGACCGGCGCGGGGGTGGTCCTGGGCGCGGCCACGGTCGCCACGGGTCTGGTCGCCGGCGTCTTCTACATCTTCGCGTGCGCGGTGATGCCGGCCCTGCGCCGCAGCGGGGACCGTGTCTTCGTGGAGGTCATGCGGAACATCAACGACGTGATCCAGAACCCGGTGTTCTTCCTGAGCTTCCTGGGGGCGCTCGTGCTGCCGGCGGTGTCGGCGTGGCAACTGCGGCACACCGCGGCCGGCCGCTGGGCCCGCGCGGGCCTGGCGGCCTACGCCCTCGCCTTCCTGATCACCGTCGCCTTCAACGTGCCTCTGAACGACGCCCTGGCGGCAACCGGCACCCCGGCCGCCCTGCGCGACCACTTCGAGGACCCATGGGTGGCGTGGAACGCCGTCCGCGCGCTGCTGTCGACGGCGGCGACGGCCTGCTTGACGCGTGCGCTCCTGCTGTACGGCCGCTCGCGCCGGAGGCCGGCCTGACCCGCCCGACCCGGGTAACCACCCTGCCCCGCCCGTCCCGCTTCATCCGGCCCGCTCATCCGGTCATCCGGCCCGCGTCATCCGGTCCGCTTCATCCGGCCCGCTCCATCGAGGCGCCGTCAGCCGTCGGCGTACTTCGCGTCCGTCGCCGGGTCCAGGGCCAGGCGGTAGCCGCGTTTGACCACCGTCTGGATCAGTTCGGGTGTGCCCAGGGCCGTACGGAGCCGGGCCATCGCCGTCTCCACCGCGTGCTCGTCCCGCCCGGCGCCGGGCAGCGCCCGCAGCAGTTCGGCCCGGGGCACCACCCACCCCGGCCGCCGCGACAGCACCCGCAGCAGCGACATCCCGGCCGGCGGCACCGCGTTGAGTTCCCCGTCCACCAGCACCGCGTGCCCGCGGATCTCCACCCGGTGCCCGGCGATCGGCAACACCCGCGCCCGGCCCGGCAGTTCCCGGCACAGCACCTGCACGAGCGGCCCGAGCCGAAAGCGCTCCGGCTGCACCGTGACCACCCCTCGCGCCTCCAACGGCAGCGCGGTCACCGGCCCGACGCACGCGGGCAGCACGTCGTGCTGGAGGGCGTCGAGCAACTCGCCCAGCAGGCCCCGCTCCTCCGCCCGGGACAGCAGCGACGCGGCGGCGGGCGCGCTGGTGAAGGTGAGCGCGTCCAGTCCGCGTGCCAGGGCCGCGTCCAGCAACCGGTCCACCGGGCCGATGTCCTCCGGCGGCATCCACCGGTACACCGGCACCGGAAGCACCTCCGCTCCCCCGGCTCGCAGCGCCTCCACAAACCCGGGCAGTGGCTCCCCGTGCAACTGCACGGCGACCCGTCGCCCGTCCACGCCCTCCGCCAGCAGCCGGTCGAGGACCTCGGCCATCGACTCGCCGGCCGGCGACCACTCCTCCGTCAGCCCCGCCGCCCGGATCGCGCCCTTCACCTTGGGCCCGCGCGCCAGCAGTTCGACCCCGCGCAGCCGCCCGAGCAGCGGCTCGCCGAGCCCCCAGCCGTCGGCCGCCTCCACCCACCCGCGGAAGCCGATGGCGGTGGTGGCCACCACGACGTCCGGCACCCGGTCGATGATCTCCTCGGTCGCGGCGAGCAGTTCGCCGTCGTCGGCCAGGGGCACGATGCGCAGGGCGGGCCCGTGTACGACGACGGCACCGCGCCGCTGGAGCAGCGCCCCGAGTTCGTCGGCCCGGCGCGCGGCCGTCACGCCCACGGTGAACCCCGCGAGGGGTCCGCGTTCCGGTCGCTGCTGTTCCTCGTACATGGCTCTCGTCCCGCACTCCGGTCGTCGTATCGCAGGTCTTCGTATCGCAGGTCTTCGTACAGCAAGTAGTCGTACATCAGACATCGGTTCCGATTCGACTGATTCGGCACCTGCATTCGGCACTGTATTCGGCACCTGCCTACCGAACGAGCCTGTCAACGGTGCATGACGGGCTCGGTTCGGCTCGATGTCGCCGGTGTTACGTCACACCTCGGCGTAACCGAGCCGCCGTTTCGTCGCGGTGGTGGCCTCGGCGGCGGCCTCGGCGGCCGGCCGGCGAAGGTATACGGCCCAGGTGACCACGGAGCAGACGGCGTAGAAGGCGAGGAAGGCGACGAACGCGCCGTTGCCGGAGCCGGAGCTGAGGAATGACTGCCGGAAGGCGAGGTTGATGCCGACCCCGCCGAGCGCGCCGACCGCCCCGATGAGCCCCATCGAGGCCCCGGACAGCCGCCGCCCGTACCGCGCGGCCTCCTCGCCCGTCAGCCCCGCGGCCAGCGCCTTTGCCTGGAAGACGCCGGGGATCATCTTGTACGTCGAGCCGTTGCCGAGCCCGGTGAGCGAGAACAGGACGACGAACGCGACGACGAACAGCGTCAGCGATTCCCCGAGACCGGCGACGAGGAGCACGGCGGTGGCCGCCGCCATGGCCAGATAGGTCCAGAGCGTGATCCGCGCGCCGCCGTACCGGTCGGCGAGCCGCCCGCCCAGGGGCCGCACGAGCGAGCCGAGCAGCGGTCCAATGAAGGTGAGGTGGGCGGCCTGCGGCGGCGTACGGCCGAACTGGGTGGTGAGCACCTGCCCGAAGGCGAAGCTGTAGCCGATGAACGACCCGAACGTGCCGATGTACAGGACAGCCATGATCCAGGTGTGCCCGTCCTTCGCGGCGTCCCGGGCGGCGCCGGTGTCGTTCTTCACGGTGGCGAGGTTGTCCATGAAGACGGCGGCGAGGACGGCCGCGATGACGATCAGCGGGATGTAGACCCCGAGCAGCACCCGCGGACCGCCGCCCGCCCCGATGATCGCGAGGGCGACGAGCTGGATGACCGGCACGCCGACGTTGCCGCCGCCCGCGTTGAGCCCGAGCGCCCAGCCCTTGTGTCGCAACGGGAAGAAGGCGTTGATGTTGGTCATGGAGGAGGCGAAGTTCCCGCCGCCGATACCGGCCAGCAGGCCGACCCACAGGAAGGTGGTGAAGGACGTGCCCGGCTCCATCACGACGAACGCGGCGACCGTCGGGACCAGCAGCAGCCCGGCGGAGACGATCGTCCAGTTCCGCCCGCCGAAGATCGCGACGGCGAAGGTGTACGGCACCCGGACGACCGCGCCGACCAGCGTGACCACGGACGTCAGCAGGAACTTGTCGGCCGGGGTGAGCCCGTACTCCGGGCCCATGAAGAGCACCAGTACGGACCACAGGGTCCAGATCGAGAACCCGATGTGCTCAGAGAGTACGGAGAAGAACAGGTTGCGCCGGGCGGTCCGCTGCCCGGTCGTCCGCCAGAAGGTCTCGTCCTCGGGATCCCAGTCCTGGATCCAGCGACCTCCCCCGCCGCTCGGGGCGGGGGCCGTACCAGTGGCTGTCATGACGCCTCCAGGGTGCTGCGGGGACGGTTGCTACGAAGCTCGGTTGTCTACGAAGCTCGGTTGCTATGGGTTGCTACGGAACTCGGTTGCATCGGGGCCCGGTTGCTACGGGGCTCGACGGCCACAGGGAGTGGCGGCCACGGGGAGTGGCGGTGCACGGTGACGAGCGATGGTGGGCGGGTGCTGACTCCCGAAGGTAGGAAGGGCGCGTTTCCGGTCTGTGGCCCTGGGTGACCGCCCGGGAACGTTGCTCTCACCCTGCGCGGAGTCCGGCTGAGAGGTCCCGGTGGGTCCGCGCCGCCACGGGCCGCCACCGGGTCCGAGCGGATTCGCCGCGCACGCCCACTTCCGGACACGCGTAGAACTCGGCATCATGGCTGTGCTCTTCGCAGCTCTTAGAGCTCCGAACAGAATGAGAGTCCGATCAGCGTGTGCCAGGCGTCGCACGCCGGGCGCCCATTCTGTTCGGAGCTCTTAAGCTCCGCTTGCACCGCCGTCCGACGCATACGGCACAGCGCGCATCGCACCCGATCGCACGGCACCGCACGCAACGGACTCCAGCCGACCGCGAACACGCGGGCCGGCGAGCCGCCCCGGCGACCACGGAGCACAGCGCTCCCGGTGGCCTCCGGCGGCCCGCTCATTTGTCATGCACAGGACATGCATTGCACTAGGACATGCATAGGGCCGCCTTGCGGCCTGTGCCCACACGAAGGGGAACAGACATGGCTTGCGGATCGACCTCGCTCTGGGCGGGCGAAGCGACCTGGTTCTGCTGCGGCAACGCCTGGGGCTCGTGCGGCAGCGAGAACACCGGCGCCTGCGGCACATGCCAGTCCGCTCAGAACATGGCGGCCTGGCCCAACCTCTCCTCGGCCTGCTGGGACATCACCCGGCCCGACCTGTGCGGCGAGAACATGCCGCGGCGCGGCTGCGGCGCCACCATGAACGTCCGCCACCAGTGCTCGGGCGCCACGGTGTGCGTCACCCTCGCCGACTGCGGCCCGCGCACCAAGAGCTTCTGCGGCGAGACGGCGTGCTGCAACGGCGACTGCCGCTCCAACAGAGTGATCGACCTGACCCCGGCCGCCTTCTCCGCGATCGGCAGCCTCAGCTCCGGCATGGTGCCCGTCTACATCTCCGAGTGACCCGGGCCGACGCCGGACGGCCGAAGCCGCACGGGTCGGCCACCGTACGGAGCACCGCACGAACAGTGCTTGCACGAACGACCGCTTGCACGAACCGAAGCCCAAGTCAGCGCAGAAGTCGCAGCAGAAGTCGCAGCAGGAGAGCAGGAGAGGACGACATGAGCCACAGTCAGACACCCGGCGGGCGCCGTCTGGACCGCAGACGCTTCCTGACCACGGCCGCCATCGGCGGCGCCACCATCGTCGGCGCCTCCGCGCTCGGCGGCCTCGACGCGGAGGCGGCCTTCGCGGCGCCGATGCCCTCGCTCGACCCGGCGGTCTCCGCCGCGTTCGCGGAGGGCCGCGTCGTCGCCATCAACCGGAGCGTGCTGGACGTCGCCGGCTCGCACGGAGAACGGCACCTCATCCAGCTGACCAACGCCACCAGCGTCTGGAAGCTGCGCACCACCACCGCGGAGGCCATCGAGACCGGCGACGGGCTCTACGCCCGCGGGGTGACGATGCCCGACGGCACCATCGCGGCCGACGCGGTCTGGGTCAACATCGTCAACGTCTACTGCACGATCCGCGGCATCGCCAAGGACCGGGTGCACCTCGCCCACAACGACCACGAACTGGTCGGCCGGGTCGTACCCGAGACCACGACCGCCTCCTACCAGGGCGGCGCGCTCACCTCCGACCTGTCGCGGATGCGGATCGGCCAGACCGCGCAGGTGCTCGGCGCCTGGCGGCCCGCGGACAACCAGATCGACATCGCCCGCGTCGCACTCGGGCACTGAGGGGCGCCGCCATGATCCCGCTCCTCTCCGACCTGGCGCCGCTGGTCTGCGGAGTGCTGCTGGCACTGACCGGCGCGGCCAAGCTGTTCGGCCGCCGAACCGCCCGGCTGGCCGCCAACACCGTGCTGGTACGGGTGCTCAACGACGGACGGCGGGCCACGCTTGCGCTGCGGACCGTGGGCGGGGTCGAACTCGTCCTGGCCGCCGCGCTGTTGGCCCTGCCCACTGCGAGCGTTCCCGGCCTCGCGACGACCGTTCCCGGCCTCACCGCGACCGTTCCCGGCCTCACCGCGACCGTTCCCGGCCTCGCCACGGCGGCGCTCGGCCTCGGCTTCACCGGCTACCTGGCGTACGCCAGGGCGACCGCACCGGAGTCGTCCTGCGGATGCAGCGCCCGCTCCGAAGGTCCCATCGGCGTACGGTCGTTCACCCGGGCCGGGCTCGTGGTGGTCGGCGGTCTGGCGGCGGCCACCGCGGACACCGCCTGGTGGTCCACGCTCTCCGGGCGCCCCGTCGCCTCCGTGGTCCTGCTCCTGGCCGCGGCGGCACTGCTGCTGGCCGTCTCCTCCGACCTGGACCACCTGTGGCTGGTGCCGCTGCGCCGGGCCAGGATCCGGGTGTTCGGCAATCCGCTGCCGTCGGCGGGCGGCGAGCACGTACCGGTGGACGCGACCGTGCAGTTGCTGGAGCGCTCCATGGCCTGGGAGACCGCGCGCCCCGTGGTCCGCTCGGCGCTGCTCGACCACTGGGACGACGACGGCTGGCGGGTGCTGCGCTACGCCGGCACCTACGCGGACGCCCACGGTCCCCGTCCGGTGAGCGTGCTGTTCGCCCTGGACATCACGGCGGACATCACCACCACGCCGCATCCGGCGATCCGCGTCTCCCTGGTCGACGAGGAAGCGGAAGAAATCCTCCCGGCCGAGGTCCTGGCACCCCTCCCCCGGCGCACCCCGCTGCCGATGGTCACCTGACCGGGCCCGCCGGGGTCCCCGACGTGCCGTATGCCTGCGGCAGCTCGTCCGCAGGACTCGGCGCAAGACCCCACGTCCGTCGAGGCGTTGAAGCGACGATGTCGCTGACATGACGCGGTGATCGACTCCCTTGCACCCTCTGGCGGACACGCGTAGATCTCAGGCACCATCTCCCTGCACCACCTGCACAGCCGCCTCACAAGAAGCACGGCCCGACCGCAGGAAGGTCCCCCCATGAAGATCAGATCCGCCCTCACGGCCCTCGCCCTCACCGTCGCCCCCGGACTCGCCGTCCTCGCCGGCGCCGGCGATGCCCTCGCCGCCCAGGACGGTGCCCAGGTTGTCGCCGTCACCAAGATCTCCCACGCGACCGCCACCTCGATGTTCCGCTCGTCCGGCATCACCTGGTCGTCGTCCGGCGGCTGCTCCGACCGCAACAACTCGACGTGTACGTCCTTCGAGCAGCTCAACCTCTCCACCGCGCAGGGCGCCCAGACCTTCAAGGGCTCCTCCGGCTGCGGGCTGAACATCACCGGCGGCACCGAGACCGGCCACGCCAGCGGCACGTACTCGCACTGGAACGGCTACAAACTCGACTTCGGCAAGAACACCTGCATCACCAACTACATCAAGGGCAACTTCGCCTACATCGGCGTCCGCGGCGACGGCGCCCCCCAGTACCAGTCCGGCGCCGGCAACATCTACGCCGACGAGGGCAACCACTGGGACGTCCTCTACTACAACTGCGGCGGCTGCTAATAACCCCACCGAGGGCCCGGCAACCCCCACCGGGCCCTCGGTGTTCCCACGTCGTCATTGGGCCACATCCCTGTGCGTCGGTACGCCCGGGTCGCCGAAGCTGACCAGCTCGATCCAGCGGCCGCCTCTACTTGGGGGTGAGGGGGCTATGGTGCCAGGGGGCTGCTTCCACGGTGCTCCGGGGCTCGTCCTTGCCGGGTGATGAGTCCCGAAGGTGGGGAGGGCGCATTTCCGGTCTGTGGCTGTGGGTGACTGGAAGGGAACGTTGCTCTCACACGACGGTGAGGGGCGTCGGGAAAATCCCCTGCCGCACGCATCCGATCCGCGCGCGGCTACCCGTGCGCGAACTGCCGCCCGGCACCCACCTCGAACCACAGCAGCTTGCCCACGCCCCGATCGAGCAGCCCGCCGTCGCCGATGGGCCGGCCTCCCCAGGAGTCGGCGTACTCATGAACGAGGCGCAGCCCGCGTCCGCCGTCGGCGTACACGGGGGCGGGCGGCACGGGGTCACCGGGTGGCGTGCCGAAGGGAGCGGGAATGTGGGGGTTCGTGTCCCACACGCCCACCCGCAGCCGCCCGCCGCCCAGTGCGGTCAACCGCAGGGAGGCCGGCCCCTTCGTGTGCCGGTAGGCGTTGGTGACGAGTTCGCAAGCTACTTGCGAAAGTAGGCTCTAAAGATGCTGGTCAACGGGGTGCCCCGGTCTCGGGGTGCCCTGCGGCCGTCTGCGGGCGGGCATGTGAACGGCCACCCTCCGCGTTGGCGTCGGAGGGTGGCCGGTGGTCTTGCACAGCCCTGACCCGGTTCGGCTGCCATGGGTTGCCGCACGTCAGACAGTGCGGGCTTCTTGCTCAGCTGCTTGTCGAGTGCGGTCTCTCAGTTCCGCTTCCTGGTGAGCCACGCGATCAGTCCGGCGTTCTCCGCGGTAACCCTTCGGCGAAGCGCCTCGACCTTCGGGTCGAACACCTTCCATGAATGGTCGCGGGCGTGACCCCGGTAGAGCTGCACACGTCGCAGTCCCGTCCGCCGGGAATCTCGCACCACGTCAGGGTCTCGAACCCCATAGGCCCCTCGGTGGCCCAACGTGCCCACAGTCCTTGTGTCGATCTGTCGTGCCACTCCCATACGTAGTCGGCGTGGTCGCCTTCATGCCAGCGGGCGAGTTCACACCGGACCGTCCACGGGGCGTCGACAAGTTCGTTCTCCGAAACCCGGCCCTGTCCGGCGAGGATGGCCAACACCAGCTCGGCGGGCGGCACTTCGGCCGTAACGGCGCACTGACGCATGGGATCACCCGCCCGTTTCGCCGATAAGCCGCTCGTACAGCTCCGCCTGGGCGGCCACCTCCGCTTGCAGCGCGGACCATGAGGGGGCAGTGACCGTGTGGCACAGGGGTTGGGCAGTCCTGCCGTTCTGCGCCTTGAGGGCGTCCACGGGGTACGGAGAGGCCACGTACCAGTACGCCCTGTTGATGCTGTCCGGCTGTGAGGAGAAGAACGTCCATCCCTTCGGTAAGGGCATCCGTCCGCTCTTGCGCTGCTGGGCCCCGGTCATCGTGCCGTCGCCGTCGGGGCGCAGTCCGAGTGCCAGTACGCCACGGCGGGAGAGGCGTCCCGGCGGGCAAGCAAGCCCCGGCGACATGCCTCAAGGCTCTTGATCGGCTTCAGGCACGAGGGACATGTTTCACCGGACGGGGCGTAGGTCGTGTATTCCCACTGTCGTGCGTCGGTTTCTGCCCCTGCCTGCTGGCGACTTTCCTGGACTCGGACTGTAGCTTTGGGCATTGTCGTCAACCCCTCATCGGTTGGTGTCCACGCCCCCGGACGTTCGCTGCGTCGCGGGGGTCCTTGCATTTGAACCAGGCTGAACCGTTGAGTGATCACGCGGGAGTTGACCGGCGTTGACTACTCTGGAAGGCATCCGATCAACCCCACAGAGGTTCACGATGCGTGACAACTTCGCCGATCTTGCCCGCCGTGCGTTGCATGACAACGGCTACTCCATGAAGGCTGCCGCTCGTGCCATCAATTACGACCCCGCTTATCTGTCCCGCGTCCTCAACGGGAAGCAGCGGCCGTCGCCCAAGCTGGCCATGGCGCTCGATGATCTTGTAGGGGCCGGTGGGGCTCTGGCCAGCACTGTGCTGGCCCCTGACGCCCACTCGCGTGTGTCCCGCAGCGCGGCGAACCCCTCACGGCTCGACGCCGGGACCGTTGAAGCTCTCGCGGGTGTGCTGGCTGCCTACCGTAGGCTTGACGACACGGTCAGACCGAAGTCCGTCCTCCCCGCAACCCTGGTGCAAATGAAGGAAGTTACGCGATTGTTGAAGGGCGCCCGGGGCCCGTACCGTGACCGACTCGCGGCCGTCGCATCGGAGTTCGTCCAGTTCGGCGGATGGATGCTGGCTCAGGACCGACAGGACGCCGGATCGATACAACTCCTGAATGAAGCAGTGGAGTTGGCCGACGAAATCGGGAACGGCACACTTGCCGCGCAAGCACTGAACTTCAGGGGCTATCTCGCTCGTCAGCAGGGCAGGCCGGAAGGTGTCGCCCGTTGGTACTCGGCGGCGGCGTTCACACCAGGGGCTCATCCCGCTCAAAGGCTCGGCGACATGTTGCAGGCTGCCGCTGGGCTGGCAGAGCTGGGGGAGCGCGACGACGCCCTTCGCATGGTCGAGGGCGCGGAGCAGCTGTCAGATATCGCCGCTGCACTGCCGCCCCCCGAGACGGCGTACTGGCTTACACCCGAATTCAATCGACTGAACATGGGAATCGCGAACCTGGGGCTCGGCCGATATGCGGATGCGGTAGACCACATCACAGCGGGCCTGGAGGGGCTTCCTGCGGAGCTACAGGACGCCCCTTGGACGTGGGAGCATCGAGACGCCTTGAAACGCGCTCTGGCGGCTCGTTGAGAAAAATACGCGGAAACACGGAAGCCCCCTTGACGGTGCCGATTTTTTCCTGGTAGCGGCGCGCGGTGGGCGCGCCGCCGGCCGGAGGGGATTTTTGGCTGGAGCTGGCAAGGGGCGAGAGAACAGGGGGCCGTACGCGCGCAGC